>CAJWTF010000009.1 GCA_913046825.1 uncultured Rickettsiales bacterium
GACTTCAAGGTCGAGATCATCGTCAGGGCAGCTGTCGACTAAATTTATTCGCGGCGGCGTCTGAAATATACAGCGCCGCCGCCTTACGTTCCCGTTGAGCAGCTGGAATTAGCGTTCTATCGCCAACCTTCGCGGTATACTCCTCGCCACTTTACATGAGAATAGGGCAAAGCGCGAACAGGACGGCCGAGGCTGTTGTCTCATCCCAAAACCAATTGTCAAATTTGGCACTGTCAGCTTGGCGGCCGGGGTGCGCGACGGCAGCTTCGAGATAGAAGCTTTTCAAATCCTAAGTCGCGTATTTTACGCAAATCTACCAACCGGACATCTTCACGCGGGTTTTCGGGCCATGGCCGTTCGAGAAAGTCGGTTATGAACGCCGCGAGGTCGGTAATCTCGATCCGTGACAAACCGAGTGTCGTTTGGCCATTACCCACTTTTAATCCGATATCGTACCATGGGCGCAATTGGTGCATTTCAGCGGCGACCGCTTCGGCCATACTGCCCGGCGCAGCATCCGCGCCGGCGGAAGCGCCGAGCGTCACCGGGCACACCCAGCCCGAACCATCCCCGGTATCGGCGCTCGCGGGAGCATCCTCTGGGAAACCCTCGAGAACAGGGCCATCCTTCCACTCCAACAGGCCGAGTGCCTTGCCAATTAACCAGCGCTGAAACGCCGGGTCGCCCGGCGCGCCAAATGGCCGCCCCAATTCGAACGATACCCATAACTCGCGCGGCGGACGGATGCGCTCTGTGTGTGGACGCACCAGACTTATTTGCGTCGTCGCCAGTCCCGCTTCTTCCAGATAATGTGCGAGCGCGCCCACGGCACGCGTGCAATTCGGTCAGACCGGCGACAAAAGCACCGCATTGACCTGGTCCTCTTTCAAAAACCCGGCGATCTTGCGGACCAGCGGCGCCATTTCGGCAGGATCGGTCGCTCCCATGAACAAGTAATTATAATCGGCCACGGAACCGATGACCTTTTCGGCGGCCATTTCGTTCAATCGTTCAATGGGAAAGACCATGTTCAGATCTTGCTGATAACCCGTTCGGTCAAAATTCACCGAAATATGGCTCATGACGATGTCTTCCGCCGGCGTGTCACGATGGAAGACGCGGTAATCCGAATTCCCTCGGGCAAACGGTCTATCTTCGCACAATTGCAGGCCGGCCGTCGAAATCAGCGCGACGCGGTGCTAACGCAAGGGCGGACCATCGACGAAAGGTGAAGTTTTGAAAGTGGGGCAATCCAAATGCAACAGATGCTACTATTCTTCGCCAGCAAGGTCACTCATACGAACCATGATTGTCCTTTGCATTGTAATGGTTTGAGTGAATTGTAGTCGCTTGCTAGCGACGAACCGGAAACTTTAATCGATACTATGGTCGAAAATGCCTTTAACCCGTCCGGCGTCCAGGTCCATGATCCGGAACGGGAACGGTGTCTCGCAAAAGGCTGGGCCGGTCGAATAAGTCACATCGTTCGCGCTGCGCGCATAAGCGCCCGGATGGTAGTGCCCAGAGAGAACGGCACGAACCTTAGTGTTCCGATCCACCCGCGCCGCTATCTCCGCATCGCCTTGATAGCTATAGGCCGTTCGCCGATAAAGCCGCGGTCGCAGGATATAATGCTGAAGATGTATTTGCGGTGTCCCATCATCTTCGGCGCCAAGGGCCGCATCAAATCGCCGCTGTTCATCATTTGGCCGTACGGGCGTGCGACGCTCGTCGAGGGCGTCGTCAAAGCCGATAAAACGCCAGCCTGCTCGCACCGAATCCGGAGAAGTGGTGGAGAAGACATCGATAAAGGCCGCTCGATGATCGTGGTTACCGGGAATGACGACCCAATCCAACGCCGTGCTCTCCAACCAATCGTGCATCCAACGGTAATCGAGCGTCGCTTGCGCGACCGCTTCGGCATAAGCGTTCGGCGCGCTTTCATACAGGCTTTCGTCGACGACCTCATCCGGTACGTCCAGCAAGTCGCCGGTCATAACAATGACGTCGGGCGTCCACTCGGACAGCCGGCCGCCAAGGCGTTCCAACAATGTCGGGATATCTCGGGATAGCCGCTGCGTCTGAGTGGCGGTTCCCGCAAGGGCGTGTCGCATATGCAGGTCGGTCAAATGCAGGATGCGCTGCCGGTCGCCGGCCATATCTGTCTCCATGACGAAAAAGCGCACATTCACAGAGAGGGGCGCATTTCCGCCAAAGGGTTACGCGGCGCTCGTGCTAACGCGAGCCGTCCGCTTATCCTGACGCATCACCAGTGAGTCGTAATCGTTCATCAACTGCCGAGTGGTCTCGCCCGGCGTGAATTTATGATCACCAATTTCGGACACCGGCGTCACTTCGACCGCCGTCCCCGTAAGGAACACCTCCTTCGCCTGCGAGAGCTCTTCCGGCTTGATATGCCGTTCGATGACTTCAATACCGCGCTCTTTTGCCAGTTTCATGACGGTTCTTTTGGTAATTCCGTCGAGGAAACAATCCGGATCCGGGGTGTGCAGTTTGCCGTCAGGCATCAGCATGAAAATATTAGCGCCAGTCGCTTCCGCGATATAACCACGGTAATCCAACATCAACGCATCGGCAAAACCTTCTGCTTCCGCGTCGTGCTTCGAGAGCGTACAGATCATATAGAGCCCCGCCGCCTTAGTCTTACAAGGGATCGTCGCCGGATCGGGACGGCGCCACTTCGCCCATTTCATACGGATACCCTGCATCCGGGCTTCCGGCGAGAAATAGGCGGGCCAATCCCATGCGGCCACCGCGACGTGAACCCCGGCCTTCTGCGCCGAAACACCCATCATGCCGGCGCCTCGCCAAGCAATCGGACGCAAATAACCGTCCGTGATACCGTTTTCTTTGACCAACCCCTCGCAGGCGGCATCAATTTCGTCCGGGGTATATGGAATTTCGAAATCCATGATCTGGGCGCTTTCGAAAAACCGTTCCGTATGTTGGCGGAGTTCAAAAATCTCACCACCATAACAGCGCTCACCCTCGAAGACAGCCGACGCATAGTGCATGGCATGGCTCAAGACATGCACGTTTGCCTCTTTCCACGGCACCATTTTCCCGTCGAACCAAATCACTCCTGGACGGTCGTCGAAGGCTTCATCATCCATCTCACTCGCTCCTGCGCTGTGCCGCGATAATATAATGTCGTGGCGCTGATAGTTTCATTCGCGATATTATCTATCGCCCGCTCATTACGACACTTAATATCAGACAAGGTTGCGCGGTGTAGCATTTCAAGGCATATATGTCAATATGACTGACGTATATTTTAGAAATAAATCGGGCAACCCGCGCAATCCTGATGCGCTCAGCGAAGAATCTCTGCGCCAAGCCATTGAAATGCTGTTCTTCGCCTATCGGGATTTCACCTCGGGTCCAGACGAAATCTTGATGGAGTATGGCTTCGGCCGCGCCCACCACCGCGCCATCTATTTTGTCGGCCGCAACACGGGCCTGACCGTATCGGCCCTTCTCGACATTCTGAAAATCACCAAACAAAGCTTGAACCGTGTCCTCAGCCAACTCATTCGTGAGGGCTTTATCGAGCAGACGCAAGGAACCCGCGATCGACGACAACGGTTGTTGAGTCTGACCGAAAAGGGGAAAATGCTGGAAGAACGCTTGACGGAAAACCAACGCCAAAGGATTGCCGGAGCCTATGCGGCAGCCGGAATCTCTCCGGTCGATGGGTTTCGCAAGGTCCTGCTCGGTATCATGTCGAGCGATGATGATCGCCGCCGCTTCGAATAGAACGGCGCGCGGACGAAGAGAACAGAAAGAAGGAGCCAACGGACGGATGCTGACGGACGACACGCCGCATATCCTGGTCATCGACGACGATAGGCGCCTGAGTGACCTGCTGCGTAAATACCTCAGTGATAATGGATTCCGCGTCACCGTGGCAGCGGAAGCTGGGGAAGCCCGCAAACGCATGTCCGGCTTGTGGTTCGATCTCCTCGTCCTTGACCGCATGATGCCGGGGGAAAGCGGCCTCGATTTCGCAAAATCCCTACGTACCTCCGATAGCGTTCCTATCCTCATGCTCACCGCGATGGGCGAGGTCGACGCCCGGATTGCTGGATTGGAAGCGGGTGTCGACGATTACCTCGCTAAACCGTTCGAGCCGCGAGAATTATTGCTCCGAATTCGAATGATCTTGCGCCGGTCCGAGGAGGCTGCTGTACCAACGGCGCGCATTCGCCTAGGCCGAGTCGAATACGATCCCGTGCGCGAGTCATTGACCCTCGACGGCGACCCGTTGCGCTTAACCAGCACCGAAGCCAACCTATTGTCCGCACTCTCAGAGGAACCAGGTGCGATCTTGAGCCGGGACGAACTAACCCAACGTTGCGCGATTGAAGGCGGCGAGCGAGCCATCGACGTGCAGGTAACGCGCTTGCGCCGCAAAATCGAACCCGACCCGCGGGTCCCACAATATCTCCAGACTGTGCGGGGCCGCGGTTATGTATTGCGGCCGGATTAAAAATTCGGATGCGCCCCGGACAAATGATCAAACCCATTTTGCCTAAATCTCTTTTTGGCCGCTCGCTGATGATCATCATCACACCATTGGTCCTGTTACAGGTCGTCTCGACATGGGTCTTCTTTGACCGTCACTGGGACACCACCACACGCCGCCTAGCCAGTTCCATCGCCGGTGACATCGCCTGGGTTATAGAGGAAATGAGCGAAGGATTAGGGGCAAAAGAAAGAGCTGAGCTTTTCACACGAACCCGCCATCATAAAGGCCTTCAAATCGTCCTGCGACCAAACCAGATACTGCCAAACCAAAAACCGGATTATACCGGTATTATCGATTCAACCATGGCGCATGCACTCCAGGAACGCGTTCAGCGACCCTTCATGCTGGACACGTCTTCCTTCAAGACGCGCGTGATCATTGACATCCAGATGCCGTCCGGCGTGCTTTCGATCATCGTGCCGGGCAAACGGTTGTTCAGCTCGACCACCTATATTTTTGTTCTCTGGATGGTCGGCACCTCCTTGGTGCTTTTCGCCGTTGCCTCCATCTTCATGCGCAACCAGGTACGCCCCATCCGGCGCTTAGCGGAAGCCGCCGACACGTTCGGTAAGGGCGGCGAGATGAGCCATGATTTTCGCATCCATGGTGCCACTGAAGTACGCATCGCGGCCACCGCCTTCAACCGCATGCGGGAGCGTATCAACCGTCAAATCCGGCAGCGGACGGACATGCTGTCTGGGGTCAGCCACGACCTACGCACGCCGATGACACGGATGAAACTGCAATTGGCGATGCTTCCCGACTCGCCCGAGATCGAAGATTTGAAATCTGATTTGACCGAAATGGAACAGATGATCGAAGGCTACCTGACCTTCGCACGTGGCGACGGCGACGAAAAATCCGTGAAGACAGACCTCTCCGATGTCATCGCTGAAAGCGTCGCTACGTGGCAGCGCAATGGAATCTCAATCGATCTTCACGTTGAAGATGAAATAAACCTCCCGCTGAAACGGAAGGCATTCGGGCGATGTATTGATAACCTCATCGCCAATGCCTCTAAATACGGAGATCATATTTGGGTACGCGCCGGCCGGCGGCGTAACGATATCGATATCATCATAGACGATGACGGGCCCGGCATTCCTGAGACCGAGCGGCAGAACGTCTTTCGACCGTTTTACCGCGTCGAGGAATCACGCAATCGGGAAACCGGCGGCACCGGCCTCGGCCTCGCCATCGCGCGCGACATCGCGCGCGCTCATGGCGGCGATATTACCTTGGACGCCTCGCCTCAGGATGGTCTACGAGCGCGAATTCGACTGCCGGTGTAAACCATTTAGAACAATCGCCCGCCGTTGGGAATCGGTTGGGCCGGCGTCACAAGCACGACTTCGCCATCCGCATCGGGAAAGCCAAGAACCAATATCTCAGACATGAACTTGCCGATTTGCTTCGCCGGAAAATTCACCACAGCCGCGACCTGACGCCCGACCAGGGTCTCCGTCGTGTAGTGTCTCGTAAGCTGCGCCGATGTCTTTCGCTCACCAATATCTGCGCCGAAATCAACCCATACTTTGATTGCCGGTTTGCGTGCCTCGGGATAGGGCTCAGCACGAACTACCGTTCCAACGCGAATGTCCACACGGGCGAAATCTCCAAATTCTATTGGCTCCGATTCCGCGAACTCTGTCACTGTCATATCTCTGCTCCCGCAGTTCTCCGTCCTAACGGCGACAATCGATCCAATCCCATTACAGCAGATTCCGCGCGCCGCAAATTACGATCCAGCGCCGCCATAGTAGGTGCCAAATCGGGACTATCGTCCTCAAGCCAGACCTTCAAAGTCGCCAACCATACAGCCAACAAACCCTTCGACCGCAAGCAGCCAAAGGGACCGGTCTCTGAAATCCCGGCCGCCTCGAGCATCGGCCCACTCGTACCCAGAACCGTTGATCTCAATTTAAAAAGCGATATTGGGTCGCTTGCAATGTTGCCAAACAGTGCACCAACCGCCGACCGGTGCGGGCCTAGAGCGTCAAAACGACCCATCAGGACCTCAAAAAGTCGGTCGCGGGGCGTATCCTCTTCGTCAAACCCAAAATCCTGTGACAAGACCTCCGCATCAATATCGGTGATGAAGGTAGCGATAATCGAATTTTTGTCTGAGAAGTAGTGGTGCAGCTCATCCAACCGCACGCCGGAAGCTTCCGCGATATCGGCCATAGCCGCGGCGCGCCAGCTACCGGCCGCCGCAATTTCCAATGATGCGGCGACGACTGCCACACGCGGATTTTCAGGTGACGTATTCATAGCGCCGCTATTATCCGATTCCGGCGCAACAGCGCAATACGAAGGTTCTAGCCCGCGAGTTCGCGGCTGCGTTCCGTCGCGGCGTCGATAGCCCGCGTCATCAATGGTTGAAGACCGTCGCTCGCCATCAATATCTTCAGCGCTTCCAAGGTCGTCCCACCGGGGCTGGTGACGTTCTCGCGCAAGGTCCCGGGCGGCTCGTCACTGGCGAGCGCCAGCTGCCCGGAACCCGCGACAGTGAGTAGTGCCAAACGATCCGACAATTCCCGTGGCAGACCCGCTTCGACACCCGCTTCCGCGAGGCATTCGATCAACAGGAAGACATAGGCGGGGCCGCCACCCGAGACGGCGGTGACCGCATCGATCAATCCTTCGTCGTCAACCACGACGGCCTCTCCGGTCGCCGCGAGAAGCAGCCGACACAATTCGCGCTGCGCCGCGCTGGTCGCTGCGTTGCTGCAACACACGGTGATGCCTTGGCCAATGGCCGCCGGCGTGTTCGGCATGGCCCGAACGATGGCGGCATCGCTCCCCAATTGTGATGTGAAATAGTCGATATTCTTACCGGCAGCGATGGAAAGGAATGCCGTATTGCCACCCGCAAACCGCTTATAGGATGGTGCCACCGCGTCCATTTGCTGCGGCTTCACCGCGAAGACCACGACTTCGGGATCGAAATCCGCCGCCAATTCGTCAGCGGACGCGATAACTTGCACATTTTCGGCGCTTGCGAACTCGATGGGGGCGCCCATGGGTTCGACGGCAACGACGCCTGTACCCGTGATGCCGCTCTCCAACCAGCCCGACAGCATCGCGCTACCCATCTTACCGCACCCGGCCAACAGCAGCGGCCGTGTCAATTTATCACTCATCTTTGTCTTACGCCTCGCCTACCGTATCCATGATCGCCATCGACATCGCGTCATGCGGCGCATGGCCCGCCCAAATCACGAACTGAAATGCAGGATAAAACCGTTCACATTCGCAGAGCGCAATGTCGACAAGATCTTCCAACTGTTCAACGCTCAACCGCTGCCATCCTCGCGTCAGCAAGGTATGACGGAACATCGGCATATTGTCGTCAGAACAAAGGTCGAAATGGCCCAGCCACAATTTTTCGTTCACCAGCGCGAGCAAATCGGTAATTTCACTGCGGCGGTTCGACGGAATCCGCATGTCGAACGCACAAGTGAAGTACAAGGCATGCACGTCTTCCCGCCAAACAAAGTACATCCGGTAATCGCACCACCGGCCAGTCGCTTCGACCACCATTTCATCGGGACTCGAGCGATCAAACGGCCACTCGTTGGCGGAGACCAGCTCTTCCAGGATATCCAAGGGATTGTTAACGGCGATGTCTAATTCGACCGGTGCAATCGTCACGGATTGTAATCTCCCCCTATTTTGCCAAATTCGCGCGAACAACCGCGATTCTGGCACCGGCTTGCATCACTAGTAGACGGGTTCAAAGCCCCAAATTTTCCGTCCAACCTCGATATCTAGTGGCAGGTAACCTTGCCCAACCACTAGATTTAGATTGCCAGAAGAAGGCCGGCGTAAGCAAGAAGATAAACCTCTGCCAAGCAGATATTTTTGCAAAATCGATAATATAGGGCCGAATTTGCTCTTAATCGGATGTTTTTGACGCGGCTTTCTTGCGTGGGCTGCGCGGAGCCGGTTTCTGGTGTGCTGAGATTTCCGCCTCTAATGCCGCAACCCGGGCCTCGAGCCCCTCTTGCGCTTCGCGCGCCTTCACGGCGACCGCCTTGATCGCGTCGAACTCATCGCGCGGCACCATATCGACTTCGGCCAGATAGCGCTCCAATTTCTGGCGGAAGGCGTCTTCCATTTCAGTACGCACACCGGCAAGCGCCCCGGCAGCACCAGAAGCGACACGGGCCAGATCGTCGAATAAGCGATTATGCGACTGCATCACAGATCTCCCAAAGGCCAGGCCCAACGCCCGACACATCTCATATATAGACGGCGAGTTTGTCGTGCAACCGGCGCCGGGGTTCAGCTGGCGTTTAGTAGGTCACCGATTGGGTCGATCCACCGTCTACGGCAATGGCTTGCCCGGTCACCGCCGACGCGCCAGGCGAGGCAAGGAACAGCACCATCGGCGCGATATCCGACGGCTCGACAATTCGGCCGATAGGGAAGCTTGACGCGAAATCGGCTTCCGCTTCATCAAGACTGACGCCGAGTTGCTCAGCCCGTGCTTGCAGGCGCGCCGGATAGCGGTCCGTCTTGGTGAAAGGCGGATGCACCACGTTCACAGTGATTCCCTCTGGCCCAACATCGTTGCTGAAATGCTTGACGAAATTGACTAGCGCGGAATTACCAAGACCGCTCGGCAAAGAAGTCTTCGCCGGCGTTCGCGCCGCCGTCCCGCCGATACAAATGATTCGGCCGCCACCGGCCTTCCGCAAATGCGGCAAAGACGCGCGCGACAACCGCATCGCCGCCAAGGTTTTCCCCATGACCCGCTCGAGCGCTTGCTCGTCCGATAATGTCTCCAAAGTACCGCCGATATTCGTCGAAGCATTGCTGACCAAAATATCGAGCCTTTCTAGAGTGGACGCGGTCTCCTCAATGGCCTGAGTGCAGCCTTCGGCGGTGAACAGATCTGCCGCAATAGCGTGCGCCTTCACGCCGAGCGCAGAGATTTGCCCTTTCGCCGATTCCAGCGCCCCATGGTCGCGGCCGCAAATTGCCACATTCGCGCCTTCGCCCGCAAAGCCCAAAGCAATCGCCAACCCGATTCCTCGGTTGCCGCCAGTCACCAACACGGACTTATTTTTCAGATCGAGTTCGATGCGCTTCACTCCCGTTCGAATGATGTTGTTTGTAAAAGATATTGGCGGCGGTGGGCCGCTACCAAGCCCCCTGCCTTTTTCGCCGCTTCATTGGATGTATATCATTGACTGATGTTAGAATGTGACTTTAGGGGAGATGGACGATGTCCGACTTGTGCTCGATCAAGGAATGCGCCGACGCGGTCCGCCAGGCCATTGCCGATAACAAAGACAATCTGGAAGGATTGCGGACCGGATTGCTGGAGGCCGCACGGCCCTTCATCTCACGCCCGGACCTGTTCGTACTCGGCACCAAACGGCCCGCTAATCACATCGACAACTCAAAATACATCTATTACGACGGAGAACTTTCAATCACGCTCGACCAACTGCCGAAAGACATGGTCGTGCCGCCGCACGATCACGGCATCTGGGAAGCGCTGATCATTCTGAAGGGCAGTCTACATCATGCTGTCTACGACCGGACGGACGATGGCGGCCGGGACGGCCATGCGGAGCTCAAATGCATCGAAGATAAAACCTTCAAGCCGATGGAATTGGCGATGGTGATCCCACCCGCCGAGATCCACAGCTTCACCGCCCTCGACGAGGAAACCTTTATCCTGACTATCGTCGGCGGTGATTACGCGGCGAACCGACATTACTATAATGTTGACAAGAGTACCTATGTGGTCGCAAAAGCGGGCGCAGTGAAACCGAAAAAGAGAGCCGCCTGACGGTGACGACCAGCGGCGCTTGTAGTTGGCGCGCCGCCCGGCTTATAACGAGCGGATGATCGATACAGTAGCCCAATCGGCATGATCCTAGTCACCGGCGGCGCCGGATTCATAGGCTCTAACTTGGTAGCGGCGCTCATCAAGCAAACTGACTCGCTGGTCCATGTCTGTGATGTCATCGACAGTGACGAAAAACGACGTAATCTTGCGAAGCATGACATCGCGGGTATTGTCGCGCCGGAAGATATTCTCGGATGGCTCACAGGCGAAGGTACCGCCACAAAGACGGTCTTTCACCTTGGCGCCATCTCTTCGACGACAGAACGCAATCCGGTCGCCCTTCTTGATAATAACGTGACCCTCTCGACGGATCTTTGGCGCTGGTGCGCGGCGCAGAACGCCCGTTTTATCTATGCCTCATCGGCGGCGACCTATGGAGACGGTGAGAAAGGATTCGATGACGATCCGGACCCTTTGGCCTTGAGCTCTTTAATGCCACTGAACGGCTATGGCCAATCGAAACAACTTTTCGATATCAATGCTGTCCTGATGACCCGCATGGGCTGCCATCCACCACAATGGGCCGGGTTGAAATTCTTCAACGTATACGGACCCAACGAATATCATAAAGGCGGGCAACGCTCCGTCGCTGTGCAAATATACGAACAAATCCGAGATACCGGTCAGGCGCGGCTTTTCCGCTCCCACCATGCGGATTACGAAGACGGCGGGCAGCTTCGGGACTTCATCTGGGTCGGTGATTGCATTGAAGTTATCTTATGGCTCTACGCAAACCCGGCGGTCTCGGGCATCTTCAATTGCGGCACCGGTAAAGCGCGCAGCTTCGCGGATCTGGCGCACGCGTGTTTTGCTGCCATGAACCAAGAGCCGGAGATCGATTTCATCGATACGCCGCAAAGCCTGCGAGAGCATTACCAGTATTTTACCGAGGCTCGCATGAAACGCCTACGAGAAGCGGGCTACGACCGGCCGTTCACCACGCTTGAAGACGGTATCGCCAAATATATCGGGAATTTTCTTGCAACTAACGACGCATACAGGTGAACGGGTATGGAATTTCCGAATATTGATCCCATCGCCTTGCAGATCGGACCGATCGCCATTCGCTGGTACGCACTCGCCTATATCACTGGGCTTCTGTTAGGTTGGCGCTATTGTGTCTATCTGACAAAGTTCCCACCGAAAGCGGTAACGCCGTTGCAACTCGACGATTTCCTGGTTTGGGCAACACTGGGAATCGTCCTTGGCGGGCGTCTTGGTTACGTCGCCTTCTACCAGCCGCTCTATTTCTTAGAACATCCGTTGGAGATACCGCAGATGTGGAAGGGCGGCATGTCGTTCCACGGCGGATTGCTGGGCTTGATCGCCGGCGCATTCTTCTTTGCACGGTGGCAGAAGATCGAAATCCTTTGCCTGTTCGACCTAATCTCCGCCGTCGGCCCCATCGGTTTGTTCTTCGGGCGGATCGCCAATTTTGTGAACGGAGAGCTTTGGGGCCGGGCAACGGACTTGCCGTGGGGTATCATTTTTCCTCGCGGCGGACCCGTTCCCCGCCATCCAAGCCAGCTCTATGAAGCTATGCTCGAGGGCCTCTTAGTGGTGAGCGTCTGCTTTCTGCTGATCCGAAAATGGCAAGCCTTGAAACGGCCCGGCATGATCTTTGGCACATTTCTTACTGGGTATGGCCTTTCGCGAATTATCGTCGAGACAATGCGTGAACCTGACGCCCATATCGGCCTGTTGATTGGCGGCACGACTTGGGGACAATGGTTGTCGGTGCCGATGGTATTGTTCGGGCTCTATATGGTGCGTCGCTCGCTGCAAAACCCAGCAGTGAAGTAAGAGTGACAGCGCTCGGAAAAATTCTGCAGCGGCGCATCGCGGCGGAAGGCCCGATCACCATTGCCGACTTTATGACCGCCGCACTCCTCCATCCAGAACACGGCTATTACGCGGGGAAAGACCCGTTTGGCGCCGAAGGCGATTTTATCACCGCGCCAGAGATCAGCCAGATGTTCGGCGAGTTGATCGGTCTTTGGTGCGCCGCCACTTGGCAACAGATGGGCATGCCCCGCGATATCTTGCTTATCGAACTCGGCCCTGGTCGAGGAACGTTGATGGCCGATGCCTTGCGAGCCCTTCGGGTAGTGCCAGCGTTTCTCGAGCAGAGCACTATCCATCTGGTAGAGGCCAGCCCTGCCTTACGGGTGGTCCAAAAGTCGACATTGTCAGCGTATGACGTCACCTGGCATGACGGACTGGAAAGCCTACCGGAGGGCCCTTGCCTCCTCATCGCGAACGAATTCCTCGACGCCTTGCCGATCCGACAAATCATCAGGCAGGATGATATCTGGCACGAGCGCCTCGTCAGCCATGACGGCGACGATTTCATCTTCATCCTCGACAAGGCACCCTCACCCTTGGCCACGCTGCTGCCGGAAACTATCACCATGGCAGCTCCTGCACAGAGATTGATCGAAATTTCGCCCGCAGTTCTTGGCGTCGCAAAGACCGTCTCGGACCGGATCGCTCGTAACGGGGGCGCGGCGCTGTTCATCGATTACGGCCACGGGGTGACCAGCCCGGGCGAGACCCTTCAAGCGGTCCGTGCCCATCAATCCGTGTATGTCCTGGACGCGCCCGGCACTGCCGACGTGACCGCACATATCGACTTCGCCGCGTTTGCTCGGGCTGCTTCGAATGCATCAGTCCATGGTCCCGTGGAACAAGGCGACTTTTTGTTACGTCTGGGAATCGAGGCGCGACGGGAGACGCTTTCACATGGGACGACGCAACAGGTCCAAACCAAGATAAATCAAGCATTCCAGCGCCTAACTTCCCCAGAGGGAATGGGCCGCCTGTTCAAAGCCATGGCGCTTGCGCCCAACGGTGGCCCGGTGCCGGCCGGCTTTGAGACGGATTAATAGAGTTTGCCGATGCCAATGCGTCCGCTTCGGTATATTATCAATCTTCAATCGCAGAGGAACCTTCAACGCATATGAAACCAAACGGCATCTCAACCCTCAAAGCAGAAAACCTGGCCGCACAGCGCGGCATTCTTCACGCCTTTTTCACAC
Source organism: uncultured Rickettsiales bacterium (assembly GCA_913046825.1). The sequence continues at coordinate 13,454 of CAJWTF010000009.1, forward strand.
GCGAGGGCGGTGTCAGTGACGGGATATACGATTCGCTCAATGTCGGGCTCGGTTCCGACGATAAGACAGAGAACGTGCACGAGAACCGCAAGCGCGCGATGGCCGCGATAAATAGGCCCGCCGAAGCATTACATACGATGTACCAGGTGCACGGCGCCGATGTTGTCCAAGTCAATTCTGATGCTTGGGATACCGCCCAGGCGCCCAAGGCGGATGCTCTGGTGACGAATTGCCCGGGCGTCGTCCTCGGTGTATTGACCGCGGATTGCGTGCCGGTTCTTTTTTCAGATCCATCAGCCGGAATCGTCGCCGCAGCGCATTCCGGGTGGCGCGGTACAGTCGTCGGAGTGTTGGCTGCCACGGTGGAAGCAATGGAACGTCTAAGCGCCAACCGCCGGAATATTCACGCGGCAGTAGGCCCCGCCATTGCCCAAGCATCCTATGAAGTTGGCCCCGAATTCCCCGCGCCCTTCCTGGAGCGGAATGCTGAAAACGCCCGGTTCTTCCGACCATCCGAGCGCGAAGGTCGCCACATGTTCGATCTGACTGGCTGTGTGGTGAACCTTCTCGAGAATTTAGGCCTCGCGTCGATTGATCATCTCGCCATGGATACTTGCGCCGAGGACGGCCGTTTCTTTAGCTATCGCCGTTCAACCCATCGCGGCGAGACCGATTACGGTCGGGGCCTCTCCGCCATCAGCCTTAGTGACTGACCTATGCCCTACTTCATGCAATTAATCGCGCTGACGCTGATCGGCAGCCTCGTCTGTTGTGTTCTCATTCTGGATTAAAGTCCTCGTCGGTCTGACCCTTGTTGCCGTGGCGGCATGCGGGAAATTACCGAGACCGTTCGAGCCGGGCGCGAAAGACCCAAACAATCCACTGCTGACGCTACAAGACAGTCCGGGCGTCGTCGTTGCACCAATTTACGACGCACCACCCGAACTAGCTGCCCCATTGGCGGATGGCTTGGCCGAATTTCTTCGCGCGCAAGACGTCCCGGCGACGGCCGCCGATATACTCAACTCGGGCAATCTGTTGGAAGGCTGGTATCTCCAGACGGATACGCCCGCCGGGCATACCACCGTCGTCATCGAATGGCGCTTATCGGACAAGACCGGCGCAGAATTGCTGGCATTGGAAAGCCGCGTTGGGATGCCCACCGCCGCTCTCGCCAAAGACCCACAACCTTTGATCAAACGGATGACGGCGAACGTCGCCCCGAAAGTCGCCGACGCAATGATCGGAGAGCAGACGGCCCAGATTGACGCCTCGGCTCCGTCCTTAGCGATCGGGGATATAACGGGCGCACTAGGTGATGGAAACGCCGCCCTTCGCCGTGCCTTCAGTGCTGTCTTACACCGTACCGAAATCACGATTACGAAATTTCCCGAAGGGGCGATGGCAACGCTTGACGGCATTGTTCAAGTGACACCGCACTCCGAGAAGGAGGACGAAGTCCGACTCGTCTGGACGATTCGGGATTCCGAGCAAAAAACGTTCGCCGTACTTAAACAGGAAAACCGTGTGCGAAAGGGACGTCTAGCCCACCGCTGGGGCTCTATGGCATTCGATGTAGCGCTAGCTCTACGCCGCCAAATCGTTGAGACCATGCGACGTTTGGGCAATTCCTCTTCCGGCGGCTTGGCTCTGCCACCGGCCCTGAAGTAACCATCAGAAGGATTAGTTTTAAGTGAATCTTTGCCCGCCGTTTACAGGAGGAAATGCCCTTGTTATAGAGATCCGCGCCGAGCAGCAGCGGTCGTTGGGAGACGTTCCATATGAAAATCTTGCCTTGCAACAGCAATCGCCCGTTGGCGGAAGCAATCTCGGCCTATTTAAATATTCCGCTAACTCAAGCGGCGGTGCGCCGGTTCTCCGACATGGAAGTTTTCGTCGAGATTTTGGAGAACGTCCGCGGCGAAGACGTCTTTGTCGTCCAATCGACAAGCTATCCGGCGAACGATAATCTGATGGAACTCCTGGTTGCGATCGACGCTTTAAAACGGGGGTCGGCGCACCGCATCACCGCCGTTATCCCTTATTTCGGCTACGCCCGCCAAGACCGTAAGACTGGCCCGCGCACGCCGATTTCGGCGAAACTGGTCGCTAACTTAATTACCACCGCCGGCGCCGACCGCGTACTGACGATGGATTTGCACGCGACACAAATACAAGGCTTCTTTGATATTCCGACGGACAACCTTTACGCAGAACCAGTCTTTGGTCGCGACATCTCGGAGAGCGTAACTGGGGATGAGGAGACCATTATCGTCTCTCCCGATGTCGGTGGCGTGGTCCGGGCTCGGGCCGTTGCGCGGAGGATCGACGCTGATCTTGCCATTATCGACAAGCGCCGCGAGCGCGCCGGCGTCTCCGAAGTCATGAACATTATCGGCGATGTCGAAGGTCGACGCTGTGTCCTGGTCGACGATATCGTCGATTCCGCGGGCACGCTCTGTAACGCTGCCGGCGCCTTGATGGAGGCGGGTGCGAAATCGGTCCACGCTTATGTGACGCATGGCGTGCTGTCCGGTGGAGCCGTGGCGCGCGTATCATCCTCGCCAATCGAAATGATGGTCACCACGGACAGCATTATGGCGACGGAAGCTGTGCGAGTCGCGCAAAACATCCGGCAGATCACCATCGCGCCGCTCTTGGCGGAGGCGATCCGGCGGATCAGCAACTCACAGTCAGTGTCGAGTCTGTTTGACTAATTCGCCTTAAGGCACTATTCACCCGTTCGAATTAGAAACTGCGGCGACAGCACCCCTGGAGGCTGCGCCTAATTTATCTTACTAAGGAGAAATACCATGGCCGAAGCCAGTACATTGGCGGTTACGGCGCGTGATCGGGCCGGTAAGGGGGCAGCTCGTGCGGAACGGCGTGCGGGACGCATTCCTGCCGTTATATACGGCGGCAAAGAAGATCCTGTGCTCATTTCCGTCGAACCCAAAAGCCTGCTACGCGAAATGAATTCCGGACAATTGTTTTCCACCGTTTATACGCTTGACATCGGCAAGGGCGAACGTGTTCTGCCTCGTGAAGTACAATACCATCCGGTAACTGACCGCGCACAACATATTGATTTCCTGCGGGTAACCGCAGCCACAAAACTCGCGGTCGAAGTGGCCGTTGTTTTCACCAACGAAGAAGAGTGCCCTGGCCTGAAGCGTGGCGGCGTTCTCAACATTGTACGCCGCGCGATCGAGTTCTACTGTCGCGTTGACGCTATCCCGAACGAGATTGAAATCGATCTCACCGGTCTCGAAATCGGCGACGGTGTGCATATCAGCATGGTTAAACTGCCGGACGGTGTTGAGCCGACGATTACCGACCGTGATTTCACCATCGCCACCATCGCCGCGCCAACCGTCGTCGTCGAGGAAGATACGACCGAGGATGAAGAAGGCGAAGAAGGCGAAGAGGGTGCAACCGAAGAGGGTGCAGCCGAAGACACCGAGGAGTAGGCGGACCGTCTTATGTTACTGCTCGTGGGCATGGGCAATCCCGGGCCCAAATACGAGAGAAATCGCCACAATATTGGATTCATGGCGGTGGACGAAATCGTCCGCCGCCATTCCTTTGCCGCATGGCGAGGTCGATTCCAGGCTCTCACTGCGGAAGGCCATTATGGCGGCGAGAAGATTATGGCAATGAAACCGACAACATTCATGAACGAGTCGGGGCGCGCCGTCGGCGAGGCCGCGCGGTTCTTTAAGCTCGCCCCGGAGGACGTCGTCGTGCTGCATGACGAGCTTGACCTGGCCTTCGGAAAAGTTCGCATCAAACAAGGCGGCGGGCACGCCGGACATAACGGATTGCGCAGTATCGATGCCCATTTAGGCAATAATTATGCGCGGATCCGACTCGGCATCGGCCATCCGGGTGACAAGGCCCGCGTGCATGGCCATGTTCTATCCGATTTCGCCAAAGCGGAGGAAGCGGATTTATCGACGCTGATTGACGCTATTGGTGACGCAGCACCGATGCTCGCCAACGCCGAACAACACAACGCCTTCATGACCAAGGTCGCTTTGGCAATCAAACCACCACCGAAGAAGAAGAAGCCAAAAGGCGCGGAGGAGAATGACGATGGGATTTAATTGCGGCATCGTTGGACTTCCGAATGTCGGTAAATCGACGCTATTCAACGCCCTGACTGAAACTGTTTCGGCGGAAGCAGCGAATTATCCATTCTGCACGATCGAGCCGAATGTCGGGCGTGTACCGGTACCCGACGAACGGTTGGACCGAATCAGCGGTATTTCTAAGTCCGCCAAAACTGTGCCAACGTTCCTTGAATTCGTCGACATTGCCGGACTCGTGCGAGGCGCTTCGAAGGGCGAAGGGCTGGGCAATAAGTTTCTCGCGAATATCCGTGAAGTAGATGCCATCGTCATGGTGCTGCGCTGCTTCGAGGACGAGAACATCACCCATGTGGAAGGCTCTATTGACCCGGTCCGCGATGCCGAGACGGTCATGACCGAATTGCTGTTGTCCGATTTGGAGAGTATCGAGCGCCGGATCGAGCCCATCGAGAAACGCGCCCGCCAAGGAGAGAAAGAAGCCAAGCAACAATTCGCCGTGATGGAACCGATCCTTGCTGCCCTGCGCGAAGGTCTACCCGCGCGCACGGTCGAGGTCTCAGCCGGTGAAATGTCGATTTTCCGACAGCTAAATCTCCTCACGGCAAAACCGATGCTCTATGCCTGCAATGTGGAGGAAGAAAGCGCCGCCAACGGCAATGCCCATTCGCAAGCGGTCAAGGCCATGGCCGCCAAAGAAGGCGCCGAGACGGTTGTCGTTTCGGCGGCGATCGAGGCGGAAGTCTCCCAGCTTGGTGATGCGGAAGAGAAGGCCGAGTATCTAGAATCGCTTGGCCTCTCCGAAGCCGGTCTCGACAGGGTTATTCGGTCTGGGTATAAATTATTGAAATTGTTGACTTACTTTACATCAGGCCCGAAGGAAAGCCGGGCCTGGACCGTATCCGAGGGCACCACGGCGGCTCCTGCGGCCGGCAAGATCCATACTGATTTTGAACGCGGGTTCATTGCCGCTGAAACCATCGCTTTTCACGACTTCATCGAGTGCAACGGTGAACAAGGCGCAAAAGACACGGGCAAAATGCGGCTCGAAGGCCGAGACTACACAGTTCGCGACGCGGACATCATCTTGTTCCGGTTTAACGTTTAAGCGACTGCACGACCCGCCTGCCGTTGACTTGGCCGAGGAATCGGACACCTGAATCCATAACCTTTGGATATTCAGAGGCGCATTCTGCGACCAACCCGGTCGGATGCGCGAGCAGACGCAAGGACACCACCATGAATGATATGATGACCACCGAAACACTGCCGGCACTGAACGGCATCAAGGTCGTGGACCTAACGCAATTCGAGGCAGGACCGTCCTGCACGGAGGCGCTCGCCTGGCTCGGCGCCGATGTGGTGAAGGTCGAGGAGCCGAAACGAGGTGAGCCCGGCCGCTGGGGATTCACCGACATGCCCGGCGTAGATTCGACTTATTTCGTATACTACAACCTCAACAAGCGCAGCGTGACCTGCAACCTTAAGAGCGACGAGGGCAAGGCGCTGCTCACCAAGATGATCGAGCAGGCCGACGTGGTGATCGAGAACATGGCACCAGGCACCTTTGCCCGTCTTGGATTCGACTACCCACGTCTGAAGGCAATTAATCCGCGTATCATCTTCGCGCAGGTCAAAGGATTCGCGCCCGACAGCAAACATGCGAACTATCTTTCCTTCGATATGATCGCCCAGGCGACGGGGGGTACGATGGGCATTAACGGCATGCCTGACGAGCCGCCGATCCGACCCGGCTCGACCGTCGGCGATACCGGTACCGGCATGCTTTTGGCGATGGGCATCATCGCAGCATTGTTCCAGCGAGTTACCACCGGCAACGGCCAGCACATCCAGATTGCCATGCGCGACGCCATGCTGAACTATTGCCGCACACCAATGAGCCGCCAAGCCGCCCGCGATGATGTCTTGCCGCGCGGTGGCAATGGTGTTTCCGGCACCGCGCCCGGCGGGCTCTATCCCTGCAAGCCGGGAGGGCTTGATGATTACTGCTATATCTTCTGCTCCCGCGGCAACGAGGATCATTGGAAGCGGCTCTGCCAGGTCATTGGTCGCCCAGACATGATCGACGACCCACGCCTGGCAAATGGTGACCTGCGCTTCCAGCATCAGGCAGAGGTGGACAAAGCGATTACCGACTGGACCATGCAGCACACAAAAACCGAAGTGATGGAAGCCATCGCCAGCCAAAAAGTGCCCTGCGGTGCGGTCTACAATACCTATGAGCTGATGCGCGATGAGGATTTCCTCAAGCGCGGCATGATGCAGGAGGTTGAACAGCCGGAGCGCGGCAAGGTTACCGTCGCCGGATGGCCACTACAGATGTCCGGCAGTCACGTCCCAATCAAACCGGCGCCCGTGCACGGCAGCAATAATGAGGACGTCTATGGCGAATGGCTCGGCATGGAAGCCGATGACGTTAAGGCGATGCGGGAAAGAGGCGAGATATAGAACCCTCTCCCGCAAGCGGGAGAGGGTCGAAGTAAAGACCTACGTCGTCAGCCAGCCAAATTGCTGCGGCTTGCGGCCGGCCTCGTGGTGCAAACGAACATTGATGAGGGCTGGGCCATCATGGGCCATGGCTTCATCGAGCGCGCCCCGCAGGTCCGCCGGATCTTCGACGTACCAACCTTTGCCACCAAAGGCTTCCATCATCTTCTCATAGCTCGGCCCCATGGTGAGGACCCGGGGCGGCAGAGGCCCTTCCTTCGGAAATTCCTCGATGCCGGTGCCAATACCGCCATTGTTTAACACGACGATTTTCACCGGCAGGCCGAGGCGGCATGCGGTCTCGATCTCCATGCCGGAGAAACCGATAGCGGAGTCGCCGGAGACCGAGACGATCGGCCGCTCCGGATGGACAACAGCGGCGGCAATAGCGAAGCCCATGCCGATTCCCATGGTGCCGTAACTGCCCGCATCAAGGCGCAGACGCGGGTTGGCGTTTGGCAGCTGGGTGCGGCCAATATCCATGGTATTGGCACCCTCGCCGATGATCACCGCATTCTCGGGCATCCATTCGCGGATATCCTTGAGCGCGCGATAGTAGTTGGTCGGCGATGAATTGTCGTCGATCATCGGTTGGATTGATTCGGCGTTTCCTTTGGCCTTCTCGGCAATAGCTTTGTGCCAGTCCGTGTCCGACGGATAGAACCATTGGCGATCTTCGAGCGCCTTGTTGAGCTGCCCGACGATGGCCTTGCCGTCGCCGACGAGCCCGACTTCTGTCGGAACATTGTTGCCGATGGATTCAGCCGAAATATCGAGCTGAATGATCCGCACGCCCTTCTTAAAACGGGGCGACATGCCGTAGTGCATGATCCAGTTGAGACGCGCACCCATCACAAAGATCACGTCGGCTTCCTTCAACGCGTGGCTACGCGCCGCGCCAACAGATAGCGGGTGATTGTCGTCCATGACACCCTTGCCGAGCGGTGAGGCCAGGAACGGCAGTTGCGTGCGCTCGATAAAGGCGCGCACTTCGTCCTCGGCTCGCGACCAGGCCATGCCTTTGCCGACGATGACGACGGGATTTTTTGCGTCTTCCAGAACATCGAGAGCCTTCTCCACATCCTCCGGCATCGCTTGCATGCGTGGCGCCTCCGGAATGACGGCCGTCTCCACTGCATCTTCTTCCTCGACCTCGCCGTTGATGATGTCATCCGGCATATCGAGATAGACGGCACCGGGGCGGCCATAGATAGATTGGCGCACTGCCAGTTCGACATAGAACGGGATGCGATGTACGTGCTCTACCGCATGGGCAAACTTACAGAACGGCGAGGCAATCTGAACTTGGCGTTCTTCTTGGAACGCGCCCATGCCGTTCTGATATGTTGGCGAAGCGCCACCAATCATGATCATCGGCCAGAAGTTCTGCTGCGCATTGGCGAGGCCGGCAAGGCCGTGGACCACGCCGGGGCCCGAAACGGTGAGGCAGGCACCTGGCCGTCCAGTCATATAGCCGACCGCTTGCGCGGCATAAGACGCCGATTGCTCGTTCCGCATGCCGACATACTGAATACCTTCTTCCTGCGCGGCGGCGGCAATCGGCTGCACCGGAAATCCGACAATGCCGAACATATAATCGACACCCTGTTTCTTGAGTTCGCGCGCCATCAATGTGGCGCCGGTGACCTTACCCATCGTGCTCTCCATATTAGAGCCTCCGGCGCAATTGCCGGGGCAGCGTTGAATGCAACTTTTTATGGAGATACGCGGATTTCCGTGCGAATCCACCCATGGCGCGCAATATCCTGCCAGGACCAACAGCATCGGGCTGATCTGACGGTCAATTTGTATTTTTCCTACGCCTTAATATCCTCAAATCAGATTTCCATGTTTCTTCCTTCGGCTTCGCGGTCCATATCTCTGATATAGAACAAGGGAGAGCTTTATGGGACGTGTGCAGGATCAAGTGGCTGTCGTGACTGGGGCCGCAAAGGGATTGGGCGAGGCGATCGCCCTGCGGCTGGCAGAGGACGGCGCGAAACTGGTCCTTGGCGATATTGACGGCCAAGGGCTCTCGAGCACGGCGGCGGCGATCCGGGAAGCTGGCGGCGAAGCAGTGACGGTGGTTGGCGACATCACCGAGGAGGAACCGGCCGGGAATTTAATCGAATCCGCTATCGAACATTTCGGCCAGATCGACATTCTGGTGAACAATGTCGGTGGCAGCCGGAATTCCAAGATATGGAAAATGCCGGTCGAGGATTGGGATTACACGATCAAGCTGAACCTGCGCGGCACATTCCTGTGCACCCGCGCCGCCGTCCCGCACATGATCAAACGGAAACAGGGCAAGATCATCTGTCTGTCATCGGGTGCCCGTGAGGGCACGCCGTGGACCGCCTATTATCAGGGTGGCTCCTCCTATTCAACCTGCAAGGCTGGCGTGCACGGTTTCATGCGTGATTTGGCCTTGGAATTGGCCGAATTCAACATCAACGTTAATTGCGTGGCGCCTGGCCCCATCGATACGGAAAAGGCGGGTGCCAACCTGCGAAAGCTAAACGAAACAGTGGATTTCAGCCCCGACCGGATGACGCCGCTCGGCCGATTGGGCCAACCGATAGAGGTCGCAAACGCCGTGCTGTTCCTGGCGTCCGACGAAGCCTCATATGTATCGGGCCATACACTAGCGGTCGCAGGCGGGCGTTAAGACACGCGCAAAATTCTTGTTCGAAACGCTGTTGCTGCATAGAGTTCGCTCCAGCAAATTTATTCCACAAAGGGAGGCCCGACAAATGGGCAAAATGATCAAATTGACGGCCGCTGACGGCCACGAGTTCGACGCGTATAAAGCTACACCGGCGGGAACGCCAAAGGGCGGCATTTGCGTCATCCAAGAAATTTTCGGTGCCAATGCGCATATCAAGGAAGTTGCGGACGGCTATGCCGCTGATGGGTATCTCGCCATCGCCCCGGCCCTCTATGACCGGGCGGAATCCGGCGTTGAACTCGGCTACACAGCCGAAGACATGCAAGCAGGCCGGGATTTCCGGGCCAAGGTCGGCGACGACGGTCCGGTCGCGGATATCGCCGCCGTGGTCAAGGAACTCCAATCTACCGGTAAGGTTGGCACGGTCGGCTATTGCTGGGGCGGGACGTTGTCCTACCTGGCGGCAACACGCGTTGACGGCGTCGCGGGCTCCGTCGTCTATTATGGCGGCCAAATTATTCCCTACAAAGACGAGACCGCGAACGCCCCCTTGCAAATGCATTTCGGCGAAATGGATGCAGGCATCCCAATGGATGATGTTGACGCCATCAAGGCCGCGCATCCGCAAGCGGACGTCCACGTCTACGATGCCGATCACGGCTTCAACTGCGATCATCGCGGCCAATACGACGAAGCGAGCTGCAAACTGGCACGGGAGCGCAGCCTGGCCTTCTTTAGACAGAACGTAGGCTAGTTGAATGGCACTCAAGAAAAGCGCGATGCAGCTCGTCGCGGAAGCCGAGGCGGAGATCGAAACGATCTCCGCCGAAGACGCCAAAAACTTGATTAGTGACGGGAACACGGTGATCGTCGACCTCCGCGATATTCGTGAATTATGGAATGGCGGTACGATCCCGGGCTCGCTCCATGCCCCTCGCGGGATGTTGGAATTTTGGGTCGATCCGCAGAGCCCCTATCACCGCGAGGTTTTCGCATCCGGCAAGAAACTTGTCTTTTTCTGCGCCGGAGGCCTGCGCTCGGCATTGGCGGCGAAAGTCGTTCAAGACATGGGGGTGACACCGGTGGCGCATATCGCCGGCGGTTTCGGCGCCTGGACCGAAGCTGAAGGCCCGGTCGTGCTTAAGGAGAAGAAGTAGGCGTGCAGCGCTTCTAATAGAGCTGCAATTAGCCGCTGAGAACACGGCCAGCAACAGCCGATAGTTTCTCAACGAGCACCGGGTCGCGGGCTTCCGGTGCCGTAATAATCGCCGTATCTAACGCTGTATGGCACCCGGCAGAGCACAGGGTGCTGCGTCCTGCAAGACGCGGGATGGTAGCGCGTACAACATCGCGCCCCTTATCCGCATTCGCCATCAAGACCTGGATGATGGTCTCTACCGTGACGTCGTCATGGTCCGGATGCCAGCAGTCGAAATCGGTAACCATGGCGACGGTCGCGTAGCACATCTCGGCCTCGCGGGCGAGTTTGGCTTCAGGCATATTGGTCATGCCTATGACCGCGCAGCCCCATTGACGGTAGAGCTCCGATTCCGCCCGGCTGGAGAATTGCGGCCCTTCCATCGCCAAGTATGACCCGCCGCGCACGGCTTCGACACCAGCTTGCGTGCATGCCGAGGCCAATGCATCCCCAAGCCGTGAGCAGACCGGCTCCGCCATAGAGACGTGAGCCACCAATCCCGTGCCGAAAAAACTCTTCTCGCGGGCAAAGGTGCGATCGATGAATTGATCGACAATCACGAAGGTGCCGGGTGGCAAATCCTCACGCAACGATCCGACAGCGGAGAGGGAGAGGATCTCCGTGACGCCGGCGCGTTTCATCGCATCGATATTGGCCCGGAAGTTAAGCTCCGACGGTGGAATGCGATGACCGCGACCATGGCGCGGTAGAAAGACCAATTTCTGCCCACCAAGCTCGGCGAACATTAACTCGTCCGAGGGTTCTCCGAACGATGATTCAGTCTTCCGCCATTCAACATTCTCAAGGCCGTCGATATCGTAAAGGCCGCTACCGCCAATTATGCCTATGACAGGAGAGGTGCTGTGGTTGGTCATCTATTTTTCTCTATCCAGTGACCTACCTTTCGACAGGCTCAGGGTGAGGAGGCAACCGTTAAAAAAAACCTCATACTGAACTTGTCGAAGTATGAGGGTTTTTCCGATTAATTCTTTTGGGCAGCGTTAGTGTACGTTAGCCCAAATCCGTTTCTTCACAGCGATCATCAGACCCAACAGCACGATCAGGAACAGGACAACCTTTATGCCCATGCTCTTGCGTTGTTCTAGGTTCGGCTCCGCCGCCCAGGCCAAGAAGGTCGTGACGTCTCGCGCCATCTGTTCGACCGTCGGCTTGGTACCATCGGTGTACTCTATTGCGCCTTCAGAGAGGGGCGCTGCCATAGCGATTTGATTGCCGGCGAAATACTTATTGTAGTTCATGTTTTCGCCCACCTTTACATCGGCAGGAGGATCTGTATACCCAGTCAGAATGCCATAAACATAATCCGCACCGCCAAATTGATGGCCTTTTGGATAAAGAAGATAATCCATACCGTAAGCACGAGCATCTACGATCAGCGACAGGTCTGGCGGTAATGCGCCATTATTACCCGCCCGCGCAGCATTTTCGTTAGGAAATGGGTTCGCGAACTTGTCGGCTGGACGTGCGGGACGGTCGAACATCTCACCGTCGTCATTCGGGCCATCCGTCACTTCAAATTCAGCCGCAAACGCCTTCACTTGATCTTCGGTATAGCCCAATTGCATCAGGTTGCGGTATGCCACGTGGCGAAGCCCATGACAGCCCGCACAAACTTCCTTGTAAACCTGGAGGCCGCGCTGAGCTTCCCCCCTGTCAAAGCTGCCAAAAATGCCATCCCAGGACCATTTCTGACGTGGAACGTCGACACCTCCAGCGGCAATCGATTCGCTTACCGCCGTCATCATTAAAGCACCCGCAAGCGCGCTCAGGATCAGATTTTTGTGCATCATTTCTTCTCCATCTTCGCTGCGGTTGCCCCTGCAGCTGCACTACCGCCCCCTCCCGTTACGGGTTCGCTAATACTCGTCGGCAAGGAAAGTGGTGTTTCCAGCTTACCAAGGATCGGCAATAAGATCAGGAAGTGGAAGAAGTAATACGCCGTGCCGGCCTGGCTAATGTAGAGCCACATACCTTCCGCCGGTGCCGCGCCGCAGAATCCCAACAGCACGCAATCCGCTATCAGGATCCAGATGAACCACTTGTATATCGGCCGATACCGGCAGCTTCGCACCCGCGAGGTGTCAAGCCATGGCACGATGAAGAGAACACCGATTGAGCCGAACATCGTCAGCACCCCACCGAGCTTAGCAGGAATTAACCAGAAGAAATCGAAAGTAATAGCACGGAGCATCGCGTAGAATGGCAGAAAGTACCATTCCGGCACGATATGCGCCGGTGTCGAGAGTGAGTTTGCCTCGATGTAGTTATCCGCATGCCCCATGTAGTTAGGCAGATAGAAGACGAACAGCGCGTAGATAAGTATGAAGGCAATGAGGCCCACCGAGTCTTTTGCGGTGAAATACGGCGTAAACGGGACCGTGTCTTGGCCTGGCTTCACATCAATACCATCGGGATTATTTGAACCCGCAATATGAATTGCCACCACGTGCAATCCAACAACGCCGAAGATCACGAAGGGCAGCAAGAAGTGAAGCGAAAAGAAACGGTTCAGCGTCGCGTTATCAACGGAGAAGCCGCCCCACAACCAAGTTACGATCGGATCGCCAATAATCGGAATGGCCGAGAATAGATTGGTGATAACGGTAGCGCCCCAGAAACTCATCTGGCCCCATGGCAATACATAACCCATGAAGGCAGTACCCATCATCAACAGCAGAATTATAATGCCCAGCATCCAGATAATTTCGCGCGGCGCTTTGTATGAACCGTAGTAAAAACTGCGGAAAATATGGATATACACGACAATGAAGAACATCGACGCGCCGTTCATATGGATATAGCGGATCAACCAACCGTAATTAACATCCCTCATAATGCGCTCGACGCTGTCGAATGCATGGTCCACGTGGGCTGTATAATGCATTGAGAGGATAATGCCGGTTACAATCATCACCACCAAACAGACGCTCGCCAAGGCGCCGAAATTCCAAAAATAATTCAGATTCTTGGGCATCGGAAAATCCCGATACTCATGCTGCATGTAAGAGAAGACGGGCAACCGCTCGTCGACCCAACGAATCACGGGGTTCGTGATTTCCTGTTTCGAACTCATTGCGGTACTCCCTTAACCGATCTTGATCTTGGTGTCGTCGAGGAACTTATAAGGCGGAACCGCAAGATTAAGCGGTGCCGGGCCCTTACGAATGCGCCCCGACGTATCGTAATGCGAGCCGTGGCAGGGGCAGAACCACCCGCCGTATTCACCCTTCGGATCGCTGGCTTTCTGGCCGAGCGGCACGCAACCGAGATGTGTACAGACACCGAGGAGGATCAGCCATTCCGGTTTTTGCGTCCGGTCCGCATCCGCTTGGGGATCGATCATCTGGTCCAACGCAACCGCACCGGCGGTCTTGATTTCCTCAACGGAGCGTCGGCGCACGAACACAGGCTTCCCCCGCCATTTCACCGTGATGCTTTGACCCATCTCGATTTTGCTCAAATCGACTTCCGTCGACGCCAAAGCCAAGACGTCCGCAGCCGGGTTCATTTGATCGATCAATGGCCACGCAAACGATGCTGCGCCAACAGCACCCATCGCGCCCGCGGCCAACACCAGAAAATCGCGTCGAGACTCGTCGTGGTCCGCCGCTTGGGACGATTCCGCCATGCCCCCCACCTCTCGTAAATTACAAATGCGTACGCCGCCTCACTACAAGGCCAACGCATATTACCCTACCGTTCACGCCATGCGCGCCCATGCGACACCCTGACGCATGTCTTAACTTCCCTCACAATGCCCTTTTTAAAAAGAAATGTGAAGGACACGCCCGACGTGACCGACCGTAAGGTGTCCGTATAATGCAAATTATGTATCGAGGCAAAGCCTCCGCAACGATTTCAGAGATTTCGTCCCCGTGAGCATCCGACTGGCACTATACCAACCGGACATTCCGCAGAATGCGGGGACGCTGTTACGCTTGGCCGCGTGCTGTGACGTGCCGTTGGAGATCATTGAGCCTTGCGGTTTCGTCTGGTCGGACCGGCGGTTGCAGCGGGCGGGAATGGATTACACGGAGCTGGCGCATGTCACCCGGCATATCTCTTGGGAGGCCTTTCGCGAGGCCCTTCCCGGCCGACTGCTTCTATTGACGACCACCGGCGCCGAAGTTCACACCGAAGTCGCCTTCAAGGATGGAGATGTATTGCTGCTTGGCCGCGAGAGCGCCGGCGTGCCGAAGGATGTACACGCCGCCGCTGATATTCGTCTCCGCATCCCGATAGCGGAAAATGCGCGCTCTCTCAACGTTGCGCTCGCTGGCGCCATGGTCTTGGGCGAAGCGCTGCGCCAAACAAATGGATTTCCAGGCAAAGGACAGCTGCCGCATGAATGAGGAATACCGGGAGAAGGCGAAAAACTGGTTCGAAACCCTGCGCGACGATATTTGCACCGCTTTCGAGGCTATTGAGGACGATCTAAGCGGCCCATTCGCGGATCGCCCGGCGGGCCGCTTTGAACGCAAGGCCTGGGAACGCCCAGCGGAGCAGTCGGATAGCGGCGGTGGCGGTGTCATGTCAGTGATGCGGGGCCGCGTCTTTGAGAAAGTGGGCGTCAACGTCTCCACGGTTCACGGGGAATTTTCAGAGGAGTTCCGCAAACAAATACCGGGCGCCGACGAAGATCCAAGGTTTTGGGCCAGCGGCGTGTCGCTCGTAGCGCATCTACAATCGCCCCTGGTACCGGCAGTACATATGAATACTCGGCACATCCAGACCACGCGGATGTGGTTCGGCGGCGGCGCCGATTTGACGCCAATGTACCCGGTCGATGCCGATACAACAGATTTTCACGACGCCTTCAAAGGGGCCTGTGATCCCTACGGCGATTCCCGTTACGACGAATACAAAAAATGGTGCGACGAATATTTTTTCCTGCCCCACCGGAACGAACAGCGCGGCGTCGGTGGCATATTCTACGACTATCTGGACAAGGATTGGGATCGCGATTTCGCCTTCACACAAGATGTCGGCAAGGCGTTTCTCGACATTTATCCGAAAATCGTGCGCCGTCACATGAACAACGATTGGACGGCGGAACAGCGTGAACATCAATTGGTTCGGCGTGGGCGATATGTGGAATTCAATCTACTGCACGATCGCGGTACGAAATTTGGACTGATGACGGGCGGCAATACAGAAGCCATTCTGATGTCTATGCCGCCGGAAGCACGCTGGCCATAGAGTAAAGCGTTGAATTGGGAGAATAGGAAGAGCATGATGTTGGGGGTTTATAGATATTTAGCAGTTTTATGCGTCATTTGCGGGGCAAGCCTGTCAGCGGTGGCCGCGCAAGACCTGCCGCTCGACGCGTTCTTTGGATCGTTCAAGGGCGGCGGTGTCGCGGAGAACCGAGACAGCATTTATTTCGGCGTCACGGTGCGGGATTTCGACGTCACGATTCAGCCGGAAGGCCAGGGTTTCAAAGTCGATTGGGCGACGATCATCCGAAGCGGCGGCGACCCAAACAACCCAAAGGTCAAACGTAAGGCGCAATCCGCGACTTTCCTCGCGACAGACAAACCCGGCGTCTATCGCGCGACCGACCTTGCCGACCCCTTGCTAGGCGGAAAGTACGCATGGGCCCGAATCGCAAAACAAACTTTGTATGTCTACGCCCTGTTGATCGATCACGAGGGGCGTTACGACATGCAGATTTATGAACGCACAATCAAACCGTCAGGCATGGATTTCATCTTCCAACGTGTCCGTGACGGCGAGCCGGTCCGGACGGTCAAAGGCAAACTTATTAAATACGCGAATTAGCGGATGGGCCGCCTCGGGGGAAAGAATGCGGTAGTCATCGGCGCGGGTTCAGGCGCGAAGGGCAGGATACAGCCACTGACACATATGATGGGCCATTGGTTGGCGAGGCACGATATTCGAGCGAATTGTATAAATCCGGGTTTGCTGCGCAGTGGCGAGGACGGCATTCCGGCGCGTGGCACGATGCTGTCACGCAATCCAGCAGACGAACAACGCAAAATCGAAGCGACGCCGATGGCCCGCGCTGGGCGGTTCGAGGAATCCGCTGAGGCGGCGCTTTACCTGGCAAGCGACGAGCCGTCATATATTAGCGGCAGTGTCATCACCTTTGATGGCGGGCGCACCGGATTGACGCCAGGTACATTCTAATTATCACCGCTTCCTATGCTTTCTCGCCGGGCAGCCGTTTAACCGCGGATTCATCCGTTCGCTCTTCCGGTCGAACACTGCCGTATTCCGGCGTCATGAAATAGATCAGGACCATGCGGCCCTCGAAGCCGGCGGTGATTTGGTGATATTGATCTGATGGTAGGCAGACCAATTCACCCGCCTTCACCGGCAGATCGCCGCGACCCTTGAACGTCACAATCCCTTCGCCTTCGACAATATACATAACCTCGTCTTCTTCCGGATGCATGTGCATCGGTGTCACTTGCCCCGGCTCGTAACAATTCATGCGGACCATCAAACGGTCTGTCGACAGGACCTCTTGATTGACCCGTGTGTCTGAAGAAAATTTTATCATATCGGCGAGATTTATGGTTTTGGCGTCTTTGGTCGCGTCCATCGTCCAAATAGTCCTTAATCATTTTAGGGTGTATTCTAACGGACTTATTGGGTTGGAAAAGCACGCTTTGAAGGGGTACTTAGATGGTAAATTTTGTTCCCTTCGGACTTCTAGGAGAAGTAATCCTATGACGCGTCAGGTTTGGTTCATGGTCATCTGCGGCGTTATCATCGTGATGATCGGAGGTGGAATACGGCAGATATTTGGCATCTTCCAGGTACCGATTACGTTGGATTTGGACATTGGCCGCGACTTTTTCGGCCTCGTCATCGCCGCTCAGGCACTTCTCTATGGCGTTTCGCAACCGGTCGCCGGCTTGCTCGCGGATCGCTATGGCTCAATCCGAATTCTCGTCGCCGGCACTATCCTATACGCGCTCGGCCTATGGTGGGCGAGCAGCAGCACGACCACGATGGATTTGTTCCTCTCCCTTGGCGTATTGGTCGGTTTGGGATTGAGCGGCCCCACCCAAGTCTTGGTCCTGGGCGCGGTTGGGAAGGTTGTTCCCAACGAACATCGCAGCCTGGTCTTCGGTACCATCATCGCCGCTTCCTCGTTCGGCATGTTCTTTTTCGTGCCCGGCGCGCAGAAACTCGTCGACACCGTGGGCTGGCGCGAGACATTCATCGTAATGACACTCATGGTGGCAGCCTTGCCGTTCATAGTGATCGGTCTGCGCAGGGCGCCGGAGATCGAATTTGGAGGGCCGAAACAGTCCTGGCGCGAAGCCATCGGCGAAGCCCGGTCGCATTCCGGTTATATCCTGTTGACCCTCGGTTTCTTTGTCTGCGGTTTCCACGTGAGCTTCGTGGGAACCCACCTTCCCGCGTTTTTGACGGATGAAGGCGTCTCCACGACATACGCCTCCATTTCGCTTGGCATCATCGGGCTCTGCAATGTCGCAGGCGCGTATCTATTTGGGGCCCTTGGCGATCGCTTCAGTAAAAAGAACCTTTTGACGGGTCTATATCTCGCCCGAGCCGTGGTGATGGCTTTGGTACTGATCGTTCCCGTCAATAGTATTACAGCCATATTCTTCGGCATATCCATGGGTTTCCTGTGGCTGGCGACGGTACCTCTGACCAGTGGCATTGTCGCCCAGGTATTCGGGACGCGTTATTTCTCGATGCTGTTTGGCGTTGTCATGATGAGCCACCAATTTGGCTTTTTCGCCGGTGCGTATCTCGGCGGCCTCGTGCAAGAATTAACCGGATCCTACGACTTAATGTGGATGGCATCGATGGCACTGGGTCTGATCGCCGCGCTTTTGCACTGGCCAATCCGAGAGCAACCATTGAAGCGATTGTCGAGCGAAACCGCTTCGTAAGCCCGCAATCCTGCCTTGGAGGATCGAGATATGAAGCTTCGCAAAACTATGATCATCAAGGAGACCACTGAGACGGACGGTTCTGGAAAAGCGTGCGACACGATCACTCGGGTCGTCGCCATCGCAGTCATCCAAAACCCATTTGCGGGCACTTTCGGCGAAGACCTATCCCCACTCATCGATATCAGCGGCAAGCTCGGCACGCGGCTTATGGACGATGCAGTCGCCATGCTGGGCGGACCGCCCGTCAGCTACGGCAAGGCTGCAATAGTCGGTGTTGAGGGCGATATCGAGCATGGCGGAGCCGTGATCCACCCGAAATTAGGCAAGCCGATGCGCGCCGCCGTCGGCGGCGGAGCCGCGTTAATTCCATCGAACGCGAAGGTAGCGGCCATCGGCACGCCGATCGATCTGCCGCTCGGCCATAAGGACGAGGCTTGGTCCTTCGATCATTTCGACACCATGACCGTGATGGTCGCCGACGCGCCGCGTGCCGATGAGATAGTGCTCTGCATGGCAGTCGCCGACGGTGGCCGCCCACACCCCCGGGTCGGCAGCGCCCCAATCACGAATTAAACGCAAAACATCCCAACCTGACCGGCAATCTCTCTCTCCATAGGCCTAGCGCGTTAAGCGTTCAGCGGCCGCGTGCAATCTCATCTGCGCGTCTTCACTGTTCCATATCTCGACTTGTCGGGCGACCCGCGCCGACATCTGATTTCTGACATCAGCGCAGAATTTCCCCAATCACATCCGTTTTGGTTCCGCGAAAGCTGCGGGCGCGAGTTCGCACAGTTCACCAAGTTTCTGGAGAGCGATGTCCTCGATCTCGGATTTCTCTCCCACATTGTGTATCAAACGCAATGCAAGCGCCTCTTCGGCAGGAACCAACTTGCCTGTGTAAATCATGTCCAACGCCACAAAGTCACCAGCGACGAAACGCATTAGTTGGTCGCCGAAATAGCGGTTCGGCACACCGAGCAAGATTTCCGGTTTACCGTGCAGCACGCGTCCGCTGGCAGTATATCTATAGTCACAAGCCAGCAACATCGCGAGCGCCCCACCAATGGCATGGCCTTTTGCGACACCGACAATCGGCAGGGGCGATTCCATTAGCGTCAGAATACATCCACCCAATTCGAGAAACAGGGCACGCATGCCAGACGTGGATTGCGCCAGTGCCCAATCGAAATCAACACCATTGGAAAAAAAATTTATCACCACCACACAACATAATGCCGCGCGCCGAGAGCTCAGCCTCGTCAAGCGCGAGCGCAACCTCTCGCAATACCCCGGTCGTCAGATTATTGGTAGCCCCATTCGACAATCTTATGCGAACACAATTGTCCACGTTTTCGCTGACAAAATTACTCATGAAATTCTGACGTCAGAATTAGAACGGCCTGTCACCGACCACGGTCGTGCGGTGCATGTGCCGCGTAAATCGTTGATCATCATAGGGTTGGGCCGCGTGCATCGTACACCGGTTGTCCCAGAACACGAGATCGCCTTTTTGCCATTTGTGCCGGTGGACGAATGTCGGTTGCGTACAATGTGCATACAATCGTTCCAGCGTCTCGGTGCTGTCGTCTGGAGAGATCCCGACGATGCGCTTAACCAACTGAACGCCGAGATAAAGCGCCTTGCGACCGGTCTCCGGATGGGTGCGGACGAGTGGGTGCAAGACACCCGGCAGACGGTCGACCTGATTGTCGCTGAGTTCGAAATTCTCATGTTTATGATCGTATCGATGCTCCGCCTGCAAACCATCGAGCCGTTCCCGTTCGCCCTGCGGTAGCGCCTCGTAAGCCGCAGTCATATCGGCGAAATGAGTGTCACCGCTGCCGTCGCCCGGCACTTCCAATGCATAAAGCAACGAGCCGAGCGCCGGTGTTTCCTGATAAGATTGATCCGTGTGCCATTGCCGACCGAGGTCGGGAATGCCGAGATAGCGCCCGTTCTCCTTTTTATTGGTCACCAACAATATTTCCGGATATCCCGCCAAGAGTTGCTCTTCCAGGACGTGTACAGAGAGTGGCCCGAAACGCCGGGAAAAGGCGATTTGTTGATCCGGCGACAATGCCTGATCGCGAATGACAATCACCCCATGGCGCAAATGCGCCTGACTAATTTCATTGAATTGGCCATCGTCGCACCGGGTTAGGTCGGCGCCATAAATCTCGGCGAAAAACCCGTTCTCCATCTGAGGCCGCACATCAAGGCTCATATCGCATTTCCTGACAGCTATCGAATAAAGTAAGTCGGGACCAAGCGAAGCAAATATCGCCGTCAGTTCCTCAGTATTTCTTTTAGATGTGCCAGACACTGGACGCGGTCGGGCGTAAACCTGGCATCGATCCACCAATCCTCAATTTGTCGAAGCGTGTCCCCGACAGCAGGACCGGCGGAAATCCCCTCCGCCATCACGTCGCGCCCGGAGAGCGGAAATGCCGGCATATCGAAGGCCCGCACCGCCTCCAACCATTCCTGCCACTCCGTTGCCAATGGATTCGCCGCCCAAGCCAAGAGGATACGATCCTCCACAATGCGAATTCCAAGATGGTAAAAAATTCGCGCCCGGTCCGCTTCCGACGTATCCAAACTAAGGGATGGTTCGCTGCCGAGGGCGGCGAGCAATCTTTTTTGTTCGGCATTGGACAGGCGCAACCGTTCGGCCAAAGGCACCGCCATCCCGGGCGACCCGATCAAGGCCGCAAGGCGCAGGAGCGGATCGGGCGGCATTTCTATCTCTCGCTCGATCACGTAAAGACCCGCTAGACATTGGATTTGTCGACCACGCCCCAATACTGCATCAAACACATCCGTCTCAATCATCAACTCAATGCTCGGCAACGGGTTGTCCGCCGCCAAAAGGCGTAACAACTCATGGCGGATGCGTTCTCCTGAAAGATCGGGGATCCGGAAGGCAAACCCACGACAGGCACCAAGCGCATCTGCATCGGGTGGCGGTTTGCCGTAATGAGCGTGAAATCGAAACCAGCGCAATATCCGCAGAATATCTTCCCTGACCCGGCGTTGGGCATCGCCAACAAACCGAACCCGACCTGCCACCAGGTCACCCTCGCCGTCAAACGGATCATGCAAATCCCCGTCCGGCGTTATCGACATCGCATTAATGGTGAAGTCCCGGCGCTCCGCATCTTCACGCCAATCGGTCCCAAACTCGACCACGGCGTGGCGTCCATCGGTTTTTATATCGCGGCGATATGTGGTGATCTCGAAGGCTCGTCCTTCAACAACGGCGGTGACGGTGCCATGCTCAATTCCGGTCGGAACAGATTTAATACCTGCGTCCCGCAGAATTCCCATGATCCGATCGGGAAGTGCGTCCGTGGCGATATCGATATCGCGGACCCCAAGCCCCAAAAGACTGTCACGCACACAGCCACCCACGAAGCGAAGTTCAGCACCCCCTCCTTTAAATACCTCGATAAGTCGACGGGTATCAGAAGCCGTCATCCAGTCATAGGAAACTTGGCGCGTTGCCACGGCTCTATTTCACGAATTGCCCGGGAACGCGTTTGCCATCTTCGAAGCGTGGGGCTTCATATTGGACTTCCGTCCCTGTGCGCCCAATGAACGAGAAGGTGACCAGAGTTACCGCCAGCAAAGCAGTGCCGCTGACGAGCAGCCAAATCCATGGAATTTCCCGCCATGAAAATGGATCATCCGAGGTCTCCTCCCCTCCCTTGCGCTGCACATGCCAACTGTAGAGCAGATACAGCACGGCCGGGGCCAAAAGCGGGACAGCTATGGTGATGAGTTGTCGTATCATAATGGGCTCAGGACCTCGGAAAGGTTGACCAACATACCGGCGGTTACGCCCCAAATATACCTTCCTTCGTAAGGCATCGCATAGAATTCGCGGCGGGCACCATTGTAGAACCGGCTATGGCGTTGATGATTGTCGGGGTCCGCCAGAAATTGTAACGGAACCTCGAAGATATCGGCCACTTCGAACGGATCCGGTTTGACCGTGAAAGGCGGGTTGACGAAGCCGACAACCGGTACGACCTCATACCCCGTTCGGGTAATATAACGGTCTAATCGCCCGATCAATTCGACCCGTTCGGCAGAAAGACCGATTTCCTCTTCGGTCTCGCGCAGCGCTGTCGCTTCGTGATTTGTATCGTCGGCCTCTACACGTCCACCCGGAAAGCTAACCTGGCCCGCATGATCGCGAAGATGGTCAGTGCGCTGCGTCAATAATATCGTTAGCCCTTCGGGACGGTCGACAATGGGCACAAGAACCGCCGCGCTGGTCAATTCTGTTGCCGGCGAATCAATATCCAAATTCAGATCATGATCCCCTCGGCTCTCGGGCGACGGGCTGGCGACCGGCGTGATACGAGACGACAGACGTTCGATAACAATGTCGCGATTCAAATCAGTCTCCCGGACCTGCGTTCCCGAGGCGAAACATATTTCCCTCGCTCCAAACACGCAGCTCAATATTGTCGCCGACCGTAGCCTCTTCGGCCATTTCGGCCAAATCGTAAAATACCGGCCGGGCGATCAATGCTTCCAGATTGTCTCTCACATGGATATAGGGTGTCGGCTCTTCTGTTTCAGGATCTACCACGACCCGGATCGGATGCTCGGCATCGGCCACGATTTCCTCATCGAGATTCGTCCGGAAGGTCAAACGCGCGTCTTGCCCTGCGCCATCGACCGTCAATCCGACCGCGACAAACGGCGCATCGTCTACATCGATACGCCCACGCTCGACCGGCGTAATAAGCCAAAAATCGCCCTTATCATCCCGTCGCAGAACGGTGGAGAATAGCTTCACCAGCGGCACCCGCTTGATAGGTCTCCCCAAATGATACCACGTGCCGTCGCGGCCGATCCGCATCCCAAAATGCCGATCCGCTTGTGTCTCTCCGCCCGGTGCGGAGGGCCTCTCCTTCCCTTCGATCAAATTTGCAAGATCATCGGGACTGGGTGGATTTGGGGGTTGCTTGCTCATGGCATGGCCTACATGCTTCCACTTTAGGTTAATACATCGTCTGGAGATAGGCACTCATGGAGACGGATGCCACCCTTAACGCCACACAAGATGAAGCGCGGGCCGAGGAATTGGTTCTGGAAATGGAGCGTATCGGCGAAAAGATACGCGCCGCTCGTATCAGTGTCAGCAATGTTATTTTTGGCCAAGAGGACGTCGTCGACGACAGTCTAGTGACCTTGTTATCAGGTGGACACGCGTTGCTGGTGGGTGTGCCGGGACTGGCCAAAACCCGCCTTGTCGAAACCTTGGGGCGGGTCCTCGGGCTGAGTGAACAGCGGGTCCAATTTACCCCTGATTTGATGCCAGCGGACATTATTGGCTCCGAGGTATTGGAAGAATCCGATACTGGGCGCCGAAGTTTTCGATTTATAGAAGGACCTGTTTTCAGCCAACTGTTGATGGCGGACGAGATCAACCGAGCCAGTCCACGGACCCAGTCAGCGCTTTTGCAAGCCATGCAAGAAGGCCGCGTTTCGGTCGCGGGACAATATCATACCCTACCGAGCCCCTTTCACGTGCTCGCGACACAAAACCCGTTGGAGCACGAAGGCACTTATCCGCTGCCGGAGGCCCAGCTCGACCGGTTTCTGATGCAAATCGATGTGGATTATCCGGATCTCGATGCGGAACGGCACATGATGATTACGACCACGAGCGCACAGACCGAGGCACCGTCACCAGTCATGACGTCCGCCGATTTACAATCGGCTCAAGCCCTCGTGCGGCGTATCCCGGTGGGAGAGAGTGTCGTCAACGCGATCCTATCAATCGTTCGGGCCGGTCGGCCGGAATCCAGCCATATCCCTGAAGTAGTCGAACATGTGGGCTGGGGACCTGGTCCACGCGCCAGTCAGGCCCTCATGCTAACCTGTCGCGCCAAGGCCCTTATCGACGGACAATTGGCACCATCAATAGATGATGTATTGGCGTTGGCGAAACCGGTCTTGCAGCATCGAATGGCGTTAAAATTCACGGCTCGCCATGCCGGAATTAATATCGAGGCCATTATCGATTTATTGTGCCGACAAATTCGATAGCTCAGCCGCAACGAAATATGGTGACGACAGCGAAAGAACACATAGCGCTTCGTTCAGGTGCCGAGGAATTGGCGACGAAGTTGCCACCCCTGTTGGTCGCGGCGGAGCGCGTTGCCGCCACGGTTTTGCAAGGTGTGCACGGTCGTCGGCGCGTCGGGCAAGGTGAAACCTTTTGGCAATACCGGCGTTACGGTGCCGGCGATGCAGCCACGCAGATCGATTGGCGTCAATCAGCGCGAACCCAGCACATCTACGTCCGAGAGAACGAATGGGAAGCAGCGCAATCCGTTTGGTTGTGGGCTGATTCCTCCGCATCCATGTACTACACATCGTCCACCAATCTGCCAACAAAGGCCGATCGCGCCCGCCTCCTGCTGCTTGCTCTCGCGACAATGCTTGTGCGAGGCGGGGAGCGGTTTGCCTTTCTGGGTGGCGGCTCCCTTCCTTCGACCGGTCGGGGCGCGCTTTTAAACCTCACCGATTCTGTCCTGACCGCGAACGATCCCGCGGGTTTGCCGCCGATGGAGAACCTTCCACGCGATGGACAGGTCGTTCTGATCGGCGATTTCTTGGACACTGTGCCGCGCGTGCGCGAGGCTGTATTAGGCCTCGCCAAACAAGGGATCTCCGGACACATAATCCATCTCCTCGATCCGGCGGAGCTGGAATTACCTTTCGAGGGTAGGGTTCGTTTCCATGGGATGGAGCACGATACCGAAATATTGATCAACCGGGTCGAAGCCGTACGCTCTAATTATAGAGGCCGCATCGAAGGGCATTGCGCCGCAATACGCGAGATCGGGCACGATGCCGGATGGAATGTCATCGGACACCGAACAGACGGATCACCGGAAACTTGCCTCTTATCCGTATATCTCGCATTGGCGCCGATGGTGGGGCAATAAGGGATGTGGCAGCTGGGATCTATCGCATTTTCCGCACCTTGGATATTGACCGCTCTGCTGGCCCTCCCCCTCATTTGGTGGTTGCTAAGGGTCACCCCCCCGGCGCCCCGGCGCATCGATTTTCCGACCATTCGACTTCTATTCGGCCTAGAGGGTTCCCAACAAACGCCGCAATCATCCCCTCTTTGGCTCATTCTCCTACGATTGGCGGCGGTTGCCGCATTGATCCTCGGTCTCGCCGGACCGTTAATAAATGCCGGCGGTGGAATGTCGGGATCTGGCCCGGTCTTGCTCGTAGTAGATGACGGATGGGCCGCCGCCTCGAATTGGCCTGGTCGATTAGCGGCAATTGAATCGACAATAGATCAGGCGGAGCGAGACAATCGCCCTGTCGCCCTATTGACGACTGCAAGAGACCGTGATGGACGGCTGCCAGCCGTCTCAGGACCGTTCAAGGGAGAGACGGTCCGAAGCGTCGTCTCCGCCTTGCAACCGAAACCTTGGCCGGTGGATCGGGTTGGGTCAATCCTGGCGATGGAAAGCTTTAGCGCCGAAGGATCAATCCCCGTGATCTGGTTCAGCAATGGTCTGGGCGGCGATAACATCGCTGAATTCGCCGCGCGACTACAACAATTCGGGTCGCTAGAAGTATTTGCTCCACCCGGAAATGAGCTGCCGACATTGGTCTTTCCGCCAAAATTAGAGTTCGCGCAACTTGTCGTAACGACGCAACGGCTTGACGCCGCGCGTCCCAAGCGCATCCGGCTCAGAGGCCGTGCCGTCGATGGCCGGCTTTTGGTTGAAACAGAAGCGTTATTCAAAGCGGGCGAACTGCAGACGGAAGCTCGTTTCGACTTGCCGCTGGAATTGCGCAACCAACTCACCCAAGTCGACATCAATGGCGAGACGACCGCGGCGGCCATCGCACTGCTGGACGACCGTTGGAGACGACGTCTCGTGGGCTTGGCGGCGAGCCGACCACTCGACAAGGGACCGGCGCTGTTATCCGATACCTTTTATCTGGAACGTGCCTTATTGCCGTTTAGCGAAATTCTGCGCCAGCCTATAGACCAGTTATTAAAGGCTAAACGCGCTGTCATTGTTATTCCTGATTCCGAGACCATGACCAAACCTGAGCACGCCGATTTAGACCGCTGGATTCGACGTGGCGGCATCGTTGTGCGGTTCGCCGGGCCTGTACTGGCAGCGAGTGAAAGTGATGATTTTACACCGGTTCCTCTACGCAGAGGCGGCCGAACCCTGGGCGGGGCCTTACATTGGAGTGTCCCGGCGCAGCTGGCACCATTTACAGACAAGAGTCCCTTTTTTGGATTGGCCGTTCCAAAAGACATAAAGATTTCCCGTCAGGTATTGGCCCAACCATCCCTCGGCTTGTCGAAGAAAACTTGGGCAAGCCTGACCGATGGAACTCCTCTGGTGACCGCGGAGGCGCGGGATAAAGGTTGGCTTGTGCTTGTGCACACAACCGCAAGCACTGCTTGGAGTAATTTGGCGTTGTCAGGATTGTTCGTCGATATGTTGCGTCGCGTAGTCTGGCTTAGCCAACGTGTGGGAGAAACGGGTGAAAAAAAAGCGCGCGCACTCGCACCGTTTCAGCTGCTTAACGCATTCGGCCGGTTGGAGAACCCTTCCGGGATAGCCGGTCCGATCAATCCCGCCGACCTTGGCGGTGTCTCTGTTGGCCCGCTATCTCCGCCGGGTTACTACGGCGAGGAAGAAGTCCGCCGCGCCGTTAGTCTTGCACCGCGGCTCGGATCCCTAAAGCCGCTCGGATCCTTACCAAGCGGTTCAGTGCGACGAGGTTATGAAGTGTCCCCGGAGGTTTCGCTTGGCCCTTGGTTGGTATTGCTCGCCTTATTGCTCATTCTAGCGGACACAATCGCGAGCCTGATATTGCGCAGGATTTTGACCACGCGGATGCTACGTTTCGGCTCTGTCGGAATTATCGCCGTAGGAATTGCTGGCAGCTTGTTCTCAACGTCTGAGGCGAATGCCCAGTCACGGTCCGACACGGATGCTTTTGCTCTTGAAGCGGCGGCACGAACACGGCTCGCCTATGTAGTAACAGGCATTACCGAGATCGATCGGACCAGTCAATCCGGGCTTGCCGGCCTCAGCGCGGTCGTTCGACGGCGCACCGCCGCCGACCTCGGAACACCGGTTGCCGTTCGTCCGGCAGAGGACGAATTGGCCTTTTTCCCATTGCTCTATTGGCCGGTGGACGCGGGTCAACACCGTCTTATGCCGGAGACGGTTCGACGGCTCAATCGATATATCGAGAACGGCGGTACCATTGTTTTCGACACACGTGATCAGCAATTCGGCGGCGGGACTCCAAGGGGAAGAGCGGCCCTTCGGACCTTAACCCAAGGCTTGAATATTCCGCCCTTGGTCCCGGTGCCGCCTGATCATATTCTCACCAAAGCATTTTATCTGATGCAGGATTTCTCGGGTCGATGGAGCGGCGGCCGCTTGTGGGTAGAAGGTTCCGAAAACCGGGCCAACGACGGTGTCGCCCGCGTCATTGTCGGCGGACACGATTGGGCGGCCGCCTGGTCGGTTGATGCCCATGGACAGAGCGTATTTCCCGTGGTGCCGGGCGGCGAAAAACAACGCGAGATGGCGTATCGCTTTGGTGTTAATTTGGTGATGTACGCACTAACGGGAAATTATAAGGCGGATCAAGTTCACGTCCCGGTAATCTTAGAACGTTTGGGGCAGTAAGTTTGTGAATGCGTATTCAATAGATTTTTCTCCTTTGCTTCCGACAGTCGGATTGGCTCTCGCGGCCGTCGCGGCAGCTATAATCATAATTTTGTGTGCATTGATCCGACCGACAGGAAGTATGTGGCGGATAGCCGCGACAGTCTTGCTTTTGGTCCTACTGATGCGGCCAACCCTGGTATCTGAGCGCCGTGAACCGCTTAAAGATGTCGTCGTTGTCGCCGTCGACAAAAGCCCAAGCACCGCTGTAAGTGGTAGAGATGAGACAATCAACGCGGCCCTAACACGCCTACGTAAACAATTGGGCGCCTACGCAAGAAACTTGGAAATCAGAGAAGTCGAAATCCAACACGAGACGATTGGCGATTCGGGCGATGGTACCTTGTTGTACCGGCGTCTGATTGAAGCTTTTGGTGATGTGCCGATGGACCGGGCGGCGGGTGTCATTATCCTAAGCGATGGTCAAATTCACGATATACCCAAAAACCTTGAGCACACTCCGCTTAAGGCACCGGTGCATCTGCTTCTCGCGGGAACACCCAATATGCGAGATCGACGTCTGGTCGTGGTCAATGCACCGGCCTACGGCATCGTCGGAAAGACCGTTACCATTACATTGCGCGTCGACGACCCGGAGACGAGCGAGCCTGCGGATGTGAAAATTCGCCGCAACGGAGAGGAATTTCTAAAAAAAACACCACCGCTTGGAAAAGACTTTCCGGTATCAGTCACCCTGGAGCATGGCGGTCCGACTGTATTGGAGTTCAGCGTCTCTCGCGGCAAGAACGAATTGACGGTAGAGAATAACAGGGCGGTCCTCTCGATAAATGGTGTTCGCGATAGATTGAAAGTCTTGCTGATTTCTGGCGAGCCTCATCCAGGAGAGCGAACTTGGCGCAACCTGCTTAAATCCGACCCCTCTGTCAATTTAGTGCATTTTACGATTTTGCGGCCGCCTGAAAAACAGGATGGCACACCGATTAACGAACTCTCGCTGATCTCATTCCCGACGCGCGAGCTTTTCGAGGTCAAACTTGAAAAGTTCGATCTGGTCATCTTTGACCGATACCGTCGACGGGGAGTGCTACCACCGGCGTATTTGCAGAATATCGTCGACTATGTTGAGAAGGGAGGAGCTCTGCTGGAGGCTGTAGGGCCCAGTTTTGCCGGCCCGTTCAGCATCTACCGCACTCCATTAGGGACAGTCCTACCGGGTGAGCCAAGCGGTATTGTAATCAATAAACCGTACCAACCAAGGATCACCCCTCTTGGAGATCGTCACCCCGTCACAGCTGGGCTGCCCGGGGTGGGTAATAAAGGTACACCGAGTTGGGGGCGATGGTTGCGCCAGATAGATGTTGCGGTGAAACGAGGACACGTATTGATGACGGGCGCAGGCTCTAAACCTTTGCTTGTATTGGATCGCTTTGGAAAGGGCCGGGTCGCACAATTCAACAGCGATCATATCTGGCTATGGGCTCGTGGGTTTGAAGGAGGCGGGCCCCAAGCGGAGCTTCTCAAAAGGCTCGCTCATTGGCTCATGAAGGAACCAGAGCTTGAAGAAAACGATTTGCGGATGGCCTTTGACGGAGAGCGGCTACGTATCGAGCGGCGACAGTTAAAGGAAAAGAAAGACAGACGTGTGGACCTCAAGGAGCCTGACGGGAAAATACGCAAAATTACGCTTGAAGATGGTACTGGTGGACGCTCGATTTCCTATGTAGCTGTCAATCGAGCTGGGCTTTATACGGTTCGGGACGGCAATCACACCGCGCTATCGGCAGTCGGCGCCCTCAACCCGAAGGAATTTGCCGATCTGAGGTCAACCGAGGCACATCTTCACCCCCTCGTGACGAAAACAGGCGGACATGTATCGTGGTTGCAAGATCAGCTTGTCGATATCCGCCGTGTTCGTCGAACCCATTCAACTTCCGGAAATAACTGGCTAGGTCTCTGGCGTAACGAGAGTTATGTGATCGCCGGCGTGCGGCGTATTTCGCTTCTACCTCCCCTGTTGGCGCTGTTCCTCGCAGGGGGGTTGATTGCCCTTATGTGGAAACGCGAAGCGGAATAGAGATATAACTTTAGAAATCCCCTTTGATATTTACGAGAGCAAAGGAGATCTTTTCATTACAGCTTTAGATGCATCCAGCCGGTTATTATATATTTCTCACCTTGTGTAACGACATTCCCTCGGTGGGCATGCGTCCATTCTGCGGGCCATATCAAAGTCTTCCCCCGTTCCGGCTGAACATCCAAATCGTAGTGAGCGAAATGGGTTGCACCCCCTTCTGGAACATCGTTTAGGTATGTCATCCACGCCAACAGGCGATGTGAATTCGCGAGTGAAAGACGTTCAGTATGAAGCCGCTTAAAGTGTTCTCCTTTGTGGTAACGTTGGATGTTGAAGGCGCTGACATCTAGCGAATCAACCCGCTTTAAAAACGGCCATTGCTTTACGTAGTCGCTATAACACTCGTATAGGCATTCGATGTATTTCCGGACAATTTCGAATTCGGGATTATCGAGTTGATTTGGTAAAATAGCCAAATCGGTCGAATCTTTGTGTTTTTTATTTACCCCGTTGTAGGTTTTCCCCGTCTCGTGAGAAGCTGGATTGGCTTCAAAAAATTGAACCAACTCATCGCAAATACCGATTGGTTCCAAAGACCAGCTACCAATAAAATGTGGCAGGTCACCCAATCCATCCAACTTATAGCGCTTCATGTCGACGCATCTGGGTTAATTGTAACACCACTTTTTAGCGAAAAATTAATCACACCATTGCCTATATTCATATGTCTTATACCTTCTTCAAGCTTGCCTAAAGACATTAACGCTAACCCGAGCGCGGCATTGAGGGTTGGGTGCTCGGGAGCCAACTCCAAACCAAATCTGAAATTTGCAATGGCAGCCATGTACTTGCCTTGTTCTTTTAACGCGTCGCCGAGATTATTATACGCTTCGACATATTCTGGATTAATTTGTAAGGCCCGATTGTAATTATCAATGGCCGACGGCAAGTCTCCCTTTTCTCGAAATGCATTCCCGAGATTCAAGAAAGTGTCACAATCGGGGTCTATTTCTAATGCGCGTTGATAACTTGCGATTGCCGCATCTAAATCTCCTACTTCGTGTAATACATTGCCCAGATTATAGTGAGCGTCAGAATAGTCAGGCCTGATCGTTATCGCGGTTTTATAATGTGATATTGACGCGCTGAATTGCCGCAGCCCTTCTTCCGCTAATCCCAAAATATTAAAAAGAATACTTTCGTGGGGATTTTGTGCCGCAAGTTTTTCGGCGCTCGAGATAACTTCTTCCAAGCGGTTTTGGTGATATTGCTCGACCAATAAATCGACTTGCTCTTGCTTTAACATGTACTCAAACGCCTTACGTTCGTTAATTCCCAAATCTAAAAGAACAGCCAATTTTGAGATAACCCCCTTAAAAAGGGTGCTATGACACGTCTAAATTGGTCAAGGGATTTTACATTCGTGCCATATTAAGACGACCTTGTAGGCTCGTAAAATCAACCCACCACAGACAATCGGTGCTTTTCAGAGGGCAAAGAAAAAGGCCGCGATAAAAATCGCGGCCTTAGTAGTTTAGAACGTGATAACTTATCTTTGTCTAATGATCTTCCACTCACCTGAGCGCCCGGTAAAAATTCCAGGCCCCGGGGCCACCAGATCCGATTCTGGTTCCGGTGTGCCAGCCTCGAAATGTTCACAACTTGTTAACATTGCTAACAGCACAAACAAAATGACAGGCTTGTGAAACACGTCTTTAGATCTTTGGCTTAGAATTTCACACGAGTGTGAAGACTAAGAGAGTTAACCGAGTCATTATCGAGCGTAACCGCGTCGTTGTTAAATTCCACAGTCGTAAAACGGAGGATCATTTCCATAGCCGCGGCGTCGATATTTTGAGCAATGCCGACCGAGTGGGCGTCAGCTTTATCGCCTGAAGCACGTTTATGATCGGTCCGAGAGTATTCATAAACGAATTGCGTCTTGCCCATTTCATTGAACTTAGACGTGTAGAACAACTGAGCGGACTGATGGAGAGGATCTTCCTCGGCAGTTGCCGAATTCGCTGCCCCTTGTTTATTGCGAGTTTCATCATTGACATACGAAATGCCGTAATGAGCGCCTAGACCGGAAGAATGCTGAAGAGCGATGGTAGCAGCGAGCTGCTCATCAGTCGAATCATTCGAGAAACCAAGACCGCCTTTGATTTTCGTGCCCATAACTTTACCGCTATAGCGCAAGGCCACATCCCACGACTGGTCATCCAAGTGTGAAGCGGACGCCATGAACCCAGCAATCACTGGTGTGTCATAACGAATACGGGTCGAACGACCCAACCCATCTTGCTGACCCGTTACATCATTCACGGCTGTGATCTGGTCGCCATTTCCGTCACCAGTGCTCACGCCGCGGAACGCACCGCCGTTTACACCGCCAACGAAACCCGGAAGAAAGGCATAACTGACAAACGAAATCTCGGTAATACCATTCGTAGCCGCATCACCGGCACCCATCCAAACCGTACCGAAGCTTTTGTGTTTAAGTGAGATTTCAGCCTTACGGGTCTGCAGGTCGTTGCCGCTTCTACCACCGAATTCGAGATCAGCTCGCCCGGGGTTGTTTCTGTTATCGTCGACCGCAGTTTCGATTTTGGTCGCGACCGACAGGTCGGAATTAACTTTGCCTTTACCTTTGAGCACAATACGCGAACTAGAAAAATCACTGTCAGAATGACGGACAGACGTTCTGCCATCATCTACGATTGTGATTTGACGGGATACGTGGCCGCTGATGCTCAAGGATACTTGATCCTTGCCGCTCTTGATAACTCTTGCATGATCCTTGGCGCTGACCTGGCCCGCAAACGCGACACCAAGAGCGACCAAAGCCGTACCCGCAAGCAGGTTAGTTGCCTTGAACTTGGACTGAGACATAAAACGCTCCTCTCATAAGCGTGAAATTACATAAAGTGCCCGGAGAGAACCGTATCATAGCGATCCCTCATTGGTCACAATTGTAAATTAGTCGCCGGAAGCGCTCAGTCGCAAAGCTTTTGAACAGTTTTGAGGCAAATAAGGAATGGGGTGTGATGGAAATGCAACACTTTCAATTATGCGCACCAACTAACGACTTTCCTATAATCTGCTTACGCTCTCATCCCGGCGGTATCAGCGCTCCCAGGATTGATCCGCGCCGGTTCAGCGCTTATACCCATTCTTACATCAAATGTAAGTCATGAATTCGAACCACGCATACGGGATGGGAAGATTGGAATATCCTGCGGCATGTCTTTGAAGGAAAATAACTTTCAACCGCTCACGCGTGAGAGCATCCAAAACGGTGCGATCCAGCGACACCTGGAAGATGCGGTTCGGCTCGGGTTGTTCGAACCGATGTCGGATACGGCGCGGCGTGCGTCCTTGGACGCGACTGTTGCGGCAAATCCAGGTCGCGACGTCTGGGTTTTCGGATACGGGTCGCTAATGTGGAACCCTGCGTTTCATTTTCAGGAACGGCGGCACGGTCTGATCCGGGGATACCACAGGAAATTCTGTCTTTGGACGGAGTTGGGCCGAGGAGAACCGGGAAATCCAGGATTGATGCTCGCACTCGATAATGGCGGTTCCTGCCAAGGAGTAGCGTTTCGTATCGCACCGGAGGTCGTCAACGAGGAACTGGATATTATTTGGAAGCGCGAAATGCTAGCCGGCGCCTATCGCCCACGATGGTTGCGTGTTATGGACGCCCGGGGCAAATTTAATGCGATCACCTTTGTGATTGACCGAAATTTCAAACATTACGCCGGTAAACTTCCGGAACCGGAGATTGTCCGACTTTTAGCGACGGCCGGCGGTCGCCTGGGTACATGCCGGGAATATCTAGAAAACACCGTCCAACAACTTGATCTGATTGGTGTGCGATATGGAAAGATGCACGATTTATTGAGTAAAGTTAGAAAATTTGCAGCGCCATAAGGAGAGCGGGTCACATGGTTGATAAGATTCAAAAAAGCGAGCAGGAATGGATGCAACAATTGACACCGGAGCAGTTCCAAATCTGCCGCCTAAAAGGTACCGAACGTCCGTATACCGGAAAACTTAATGACGAGAAGGGCACCGGTGTATACAAATGTATTTGTTGCGGCCATCCGCTTTTCGCGTCGGACACCAAGTTTGAGTCCGGCAGCGGTTGGCCCAGCTTTTATGCCCCGCTTGGCGATGATGCCGTCGCCACGGAGGAAGATTTCTCGCATGGAATGCGGCGCGTTGAGGTTATGTGTGCAAAATGCGCCTCACATTTAGGCCATGTGTTTGACGACGGCCCGAAACCTACCGGATTGCGATATTGCATGAATTCGGTATCGCTCGATTTTGACGAACGTAAAGACGATTGACGGTAATTTCTGACGTCACGCGTCTCGCGCAAATGCTTAAATCAGCACCTGAAATTTAAATGAGCCAGCGAAAGCTATGACCACAGAATTTGCGGACGAAACGTTTGTAAACAGCGAAGTTAGGTTAATATTTCCGGTCCCAATTCTAACTTCGCAAGTCGATAATGCTGCGGCATTAAACAAACAGGTTTTGAGAGACATCAAGGATTTACAGGCCAACACGCCGAACGGGCGCCCCGAAAGCTGGACCGCGCCGGTATACACATCTCTTAATTCCGCAGACCAACTTCATCATTTGCCGCAGTTCACACCACTCATAACTGCGATTAATGTAGAAGTTGCCCGTTTCGCCGAAGCACTGGGAATGGATTACCAGCGACATCCGCTAAGAATGAAAGATTGTTGGTTTAACATTTACGGGCCGAAAGATGGGCAGGAGCCGCATAACCATCCCAATAGCTTTATCAGCGGCACGTATTACGTAAAAGCGCCTGATGGTTGCTCGGGAATACGGTTCCACTCACCAACTCAGGATACCATGTTCATTCCTCCGCAGACTTCCAAAAATGAGTTGAACGGAACCATGGCCGAGCTTCCCGTCGAAGAGGGATTACTGGTTCTCTTCCCGAGCTGGCTTAAACACAGCGTTCAGCCCAATTCCGTTCGGGGAGAACGCATTAGCATTTCATTTAACGTCTTTATGTAGAAACAATGACAAGTTAAAGATAAAGTCTGTCCCACGCTTAAAACTTCACTAGAAATAATTGTTCGGTATCCTGCAACCCGTGACGAAATTTTCGGTGCTAGATAGATTCGATTTCCGGGTCTATAAACCCATATTGTTCAAAGCGTTCAGATTGCCGAAGGCCACGAACCATCGACGGTTTGAACGTCAAATTCTTTGGTTTTATGCAGAAACGAGTGTCAGCGGCGGCAATTCCGCCACATGCGAGCGAGGATAACAGTGTCGGACGCGGATAAAGAAACAGCAGAAGCTTCGGAGGACGAGGAAAAATCGTCCGAGTCGAAACGCCCATCGCGACGCCGCTTTGGTGTCCGCTACATCATCATCGGTTTGGTGGTCATCGTCGGCGGCATCTTCGCTTTCCGCGAAGTTCACCAGCGCATAATTTACGTCTACGAATACGATGCCCGCATCGCTGGCGACATGGTGACCGTCAGCAGCCGGGTGGCCGGATGGGTGACAAAACTACCGGTCACGGAAGGGCAGCTGGTCGATGGCAATCAGATGCTTATCAAGGTCGACGACCGTGAATCGAACTTGCTCATAAAGCAGCTACAGGCACAAAAGGACGCAATCGCCGGCCAGCGTGACCGCTTGGTTGCCGAACGCAAATTGGTCGACAGTCAAACTGAGACCCGCGTGAACACGCAACTGGCCGCGGTAAATGCGGCGAAGGCGACAGTCTCTGCCCTGAAACCGCAGTTGGTGAACGCGCAATCACAATTGGCGCAGGATCAAGCTCTGTTTAAGAAGAAAGTCATCTCACGGCGGCAGTTCGATCAAACCCGAACCACGATGCAGCGGATCGACGGCGAATACCGAACCCGTGTCGCGGAATTGGAAGAGGCGCGAAACAAATTACGCGAGGAACGGGCCGAAACCCAGCGACTCGCCGTTCTCGACAGCGAGATCATAATTCTGGTCCACGAAGAAGACGAATTAAAAGCCCAACTAGAGCGCCAACGTCTCGACCTCAAGGACCGCACGATCGGCAGTCCGCTCACAGGCGTGGTCGACCGGGTTTTCGTTGAAGAGGGTGAGTACGTAACGCCAGGGCAACGGTTGTTGCTGGTGCACGATCCAAAGAAAGTATGGATTGAAGCGAACGTGAAAGAAACCGACATCCGCAAGGTCAAAGTCGGTCAGGTCGCGGACATTACGGTTGACGCGTTTCCGGACAAAGAATTCAAGGGCCACGTAATCGCCATCGGTAATGCGGCGACAAGCGAATTCGCGTTGCTGCCTACGCCAAATCCGAGCGGCAATTTCACCAAAATTACCCAGCGCCTTCGGGTGCGGGTCGCTATTGATCAGGAGCAAAACCTGCTTCGACCAGGAATGATGGTCGAAGTGTTCATTGATGTCAGATAGCGTCGACGATCTTTTTAAGCGCTACGGCCCTGCCTATCGATGGCTAGTGATTTTCACCGGCATGACCGCCGTCGTAGCGATGGTACTTTCGGCGACCATCGCAAACGTCGCCGTGCCCAGCGTTATGGGCGCCTTCGGTGTCGGCCAGGACCAAGCGCAATGGATGGCGACAGCCTTCATTGCAACAATGACGGCGGGGCAACTCCTTAGCGCCTATATCATCGCGGCATTCGGCCATCGCAACGGTTTCTTGATGCTGATCGTCATCTTCTTTATCGGCACGATGATCGCGGTCACGAGCACCAACATCATGACATTGGCAATCGGCCGCAGCATTCAGGGCCTCTGCGCGGGTGCGGTACAACCGCTCGTACTGGTGACCGTATTCGGCGTATTCGGCCCCAATCAGCGTGGCACCGCCATGGGCATTTTCGGCATGGCGATCATGTTAGCCCCGGGGCTTGGACCGGTCGTCGGCGGCATCGCGATCG
The DNA here is from genome assembly GCA_913046825.1 of uncultured Rickettsiales bacterium. The sequence goes on from CAJWTF010000009.1 coordinate 50,587, forward strand.
ATCATTTTAGCTGGCGCCACATCTTTTTGATCCCTCTACCGCTCTGCCTGATTGCTTTCGTCCTCGGATCGTTTTTCATGCCTGGCAAGACTGACAACAAGCAGGCGCCACCATTCGATTTCGTCGGTCTCATCTTGTTGCTAATCGGATTGTTCGCCGTCCTGAGTTACATTGCCAACGGCCAACGGTTCGGCTGGGTGTCTAACCAATCCCTCCTGACTTTATTAATCGGCCTGGCAATGTTGGTGTCGTTCGTCGCGATGCAGCTGAAGGCGCCTGAGCCTCTCCTGGATTTATCTCTCTTCACGAATGCGCAGTTCACGTCCGCAGTGGCCGTCGGTGTGGTGTTCGGCGCAGGAAACTTCGGCGTCAGCTACGCAGTCCCGGTGTTCGTACAAACGGTCCAAGGGTTTACCGCGACAAAGGCAGGCTTCGTTCTCGTTCCAGCCGGGATAATGCTGATGTGCATGTTCACTTTCACCGGAAAACTCGCGGACCGGGTGCCCAATCACCTGATGATTATCTGCGGTTTGGTTACCTTTGCCACAGGTGCCCTCCTCATGATGGGCGCCGATGTTAATACACCGTTTTTTAGCGTGGTGATATTCGTGATGATCGGCCGTTTCGGCCAAGCACTAATCCTCCCCGCGATGAACGCATCGGCCTTACGCTCGATGCCCCCAGATAAACTCAACCGGGCTTCGGGCGGTATTAACTTCATGCGTCAATTTGGCGGGGCCTTGGGTATTAACGGTCTGGTCGCCTTCATGGAACAGCGTACGCTGATGCACAGCGAATCCCTGGTGGCAACGCAAACAGCAGGGAATGCGGCAAGCCGAGAGTTATTGGATGATGTCCGCCACCTATTGAACGAAGCCGGTGTCCCAGAAGCGGCGCATTCCTCCGGGGCGCTGCATTACCTAGGGCAGGTCGTCCAAGCACAAGCCAACACGCTGGGGTTCCAGGACGGCTTCATGATCTTGGCGGTCATCTTCCTGATGGCGATGGTGCCCGCCTATATTTTGGGCAAATCCCGGACGACGAAAGTTTAGGCCATGGCCGTCGTCACCGAATCCGTCGACGATCTATACGCCCGTTTTGGGCCGAAGTACCGCATGCTTGTCTCAAGCACCGGCATGGTGGCCGCCTTCACCATGGTGCTGACTGGCACGATGGTGAATGTGGCCATCCCAAATGTTATGGGTGCCTACGGCGTCGGACAAGAACAGGCACAGCTCATGACGACGGCCTTTGTCGTCGCCATGACCACGAGCCAGCTGCTCAACGCTTATGTGGTGGCACTGGTCGGCCAGCGGGTTGGGTTTTGCGCTACTCTCGTTCTCTTCTCCATCGGCAGCTTTATTTGTGCGCTGAGCGCGGAATTCCCGATGGTTGTTTTCGGTCGTGTGTTGCAAGGCATGTCGTCAGGCATCATCCAGCCACTCGTCATGGTGACTTTCTTCCAAGTCTTCCCAGCCGAACGACGCGGCTTCGCCATGGGAATTTACGGTATGAGCATGGTGACAGCTCTCGCCCTCGGTCCCACTTTTGGCGGCCTCGTCGTCGATTCGTTCAGCTGGCGTTACATATTTTACGTACCGCTTCCCTTGATCGTCATCGCTTTTGCCTTGGGTCTTGTCTTTATGCCGTCGGTCAGACGACCCGACCGTCCGAAATTTGATTGGGCCGGCTATATCCTCCTGTGCATTACGCTGTTTTGCTTGGTCAATGCCCTCTCGCACGGCCAGAAACTAGGCTGGACTTCCGATCACATCGCCGGCCTGTTAACGGCGGCGGCGATTGGAACGGTGGCATTTTTGTGGTCGCAGACCAAGGCGGAAGACCCACTGCTGGATCTCTCTCTTTTCCGCATACCCGCTTTCTCGGCAGCTTGTTTGATCGCCTTTGTCTTCGGTATGGGTAATTTCGCGACAACCTACGCCGTGCCTGTCTTCGGACAGTTGGTGCAGAATCTTTCCGCGACCGATGCCGGTATGCTGATGATGCCAGCCGGATTGATCGTCGCCTTTGCACTTCCCTTTACTGGCCGCCTCGCCGACCATTTCAAAGCGCAATATACGATCATGGCCGGATTGTTCTTCTTCTTCCTTGGCACGGCATTGCTGGGGACGGCGGATGCCAACACTCCGTTTTGGGATGTGGCGATGTTCTCAATGATCAGTCGCTTTGGGATGAGCTTCATCATGCCGTCCGTGATGAATGCCGCGCTTAAATCATTGCCACCGGATCAATTGAATTCCGGTGGTGGGACGGTCAATTTCATCCGTCAACTCGGTGGCTCACTTGGTACGAATTTCTATGTCGTGTTGCTAGCTTTAAGGACGCAGTTCCACAGCGATGCGTTGGCCACCACGCAGATTTCCGGAAACGGCGCGAGCCAGGAGCTGTTGACCCATGTCGGAAAAATTTTTGGTGCTGCCGGGGTGCCGGAATCGGTCCAACAATCCGGCGCCTTGCACTACCTCGGACAAGTCGTCCATTCTCAGGCCAACACTCTCGGGTTTCAGGACGGATTTTTGATACTTGCGGCCGTCTTTCTGGCGGCCATGATACCCGCCTGGATCCTTGGCCGAGCACAAGCGGCGAGACACTGACCGATGGCGCTGGTCACCGAATCCGTCGACGACCTATTCGCCCGCTACGGCCCGTCCTACCGTATGTTGGTGACCGCCGCCGGTATGACGGCTTCTTTCGTGATGGTCATTTCCAGCACCATCGTGAATGTCGCCATTCCAGACGTTATGGGTGCCTTTGGTATTGGCCAGGATCAAGCGCAATTGATGGCCACGGCCTTCAACGTGGCAATGGTGACAAGCCAGCTGCTCAACGCTTGGGTCGTCGCCGTCTTGGGGCAGCGCGTCGGGTTTTGCATCACTCTTATCGTCTTCACCATCGGCAGTTTCATTGGTGGGTTCGCGGACGAGTTTGGCATGATCGTCTTTGGCCGCGTCCTGCAAGGTGCAGCGGCGGGCTGTATTCAGCCCTTGATCATGGTGACAATCTTTCAGGTCTTTCCCACTGAACGACGTGGTTTTGCCATGGGCATATACGGCATGGCGCTGACCTTGGCGGTGGGCCTTGGACCGGTTCTTGGCGGCGTCGCAATAGAGCTGCTGGATTGGCGCTATATTTTCCTCGCC
>CAJWTF010000010.1 GCA_913046825.1 uncultured Rickettsiales bacterium
CACAGCTCGGCAATCGTGTCCTCGCCGCGAAGGCCGGCCAAAACAATCCGTATTTTATCTTTGGATGAATACCGCTTACGCGTCTTACGGCGAATGTCTTTCACCGTTCGTTCTGCTGCATTGCGATGGCGTTCTGGGGTATCTCTCATTCTTCACTCCTGAGTGGTGAAGATGAGCCAAATTCTATCCCTTAAGCAATCAGCGTAGTTTGTTCCATCGGCCCTGACGGGACACAAATATAAGTGTGATAATATTTTGGTGAGAGACGCTGATAAGTTGATTAACAATCATTTTTTGAAGATGAATTATATAAAATCCATAAATTTTTAGAACAAGGTTTATAAAAAGGTAATGCGTGGAGTAATTTAGGTGAAACTGAACCCATGCTATAGGAATTCTCCGTTGCCGTGGAGTAGGTCCAATGGCTTCGAACTGAGCCGCTCGAAATACAAATAGAGGATTTGACCAATGGCGAACGACCGCTTCGGGATTCACTGGGGGTATGCTGGCGGCTCTGCGCTTGCGTCCATAGAGGACGCGCGCGATGCGGCTAAATTTGCTGAAAAGGTGGGCTTTGATAGCTTATGGATCTCGCATGCCAAGGGCATCGACCCTGTTGTTGCGCTGGCGTGTATCGGCGGTGACTTTCCGGACCTTGGTGAGTTGGGGACATCAGTTGTGCCGTTGTACGGCCGTCATCCGGTCGGCCTCGGCCAGCTGGTGCGGACCGCTCAAAGCGCCTTGGATGGGCGGTTCACCCTTGGGGTCGGAGCCGCATCCAGGCGGCATGTCGAGGGCGTGCTTGGCTTGAAGTGGGACAAACCATTCTCCTACACGCGAGAGTTCTTAGCGGCGTTGGAGCCGTTGCTTGGTGGCGAGCCGGCGGATACGGATGGCGAGCAGATTTCCTCACATGCTGAGCTCGCAATCGAGGCAAAAAGAACGCCGATCTTATTGGCGGCGCTCGGTCCGCGAATGCTGCGCTTCGCTGGTAGCAAGTTGCAGGGAACGACGCTCGGTCAATGCGGACCGCGGACCATATCGACTTATATTCTGCCACATCTTCAAGCGGGTGCTGAGAGTGTAGATCGCGATACCAAACCGCGCGTCATGGCATTGGTGCGGGTTTGTGTCACCGATGATTTTGCTGGAGCAAAAGCCCTCGCAAGAGAGATATCCGCCCATTATCAGGCTATCCCATCCTATGCCGCAGCCACCAAGCATGAAGGTCTTGATGATGCATCCGATCTGCATTTGATTGGCAGCTGGCAGCAGATCCTTGATGGACTGGCCGAATACGCGAAGGTGGGTGCCACAGATTTAAGGATTCAGGTTGTGACGCACGATGAAAAGTCTCGCGATGCAACGCATAGCGCCCTGGCGGATTATCTTTCCTAATTTTCGAGAAGTTTCAGCCTTCCCAATTCGCATATGAGGCAGGACGAGAGAAACCGGGCCGCTTTCGCGACCCGGTTGATATACGCTTAGCCGAGGCTATTCAGTGTCGCCAAGACCTCGTCCGGATGATCGGCCGGGGTCACTTTTGGATACACTGCCGCGACTTTGCCGTCCGGGCCGACGAGGACCGAGATACGGGTCGGTCGTGGCGAGTCCTCTTCGGCGGCGCCGTAAGCGATTGACATTGATTTGTCCGTATCGCTCAACAAGTCATAAGGAAAGTCGAACTTTTCCTTAAACGCGCGATTATCCTCGGGGCTGTCCATACTACAGCCGAGAATTACCGCATTCTTACTCTCGAAATCTTGGATTCTATCACGGAACCCGTTGCCTTCGATTGTTCAACCGGGGGTATCGGCTTTCGGATACCACCAGATCAGAACGTATTTACCCAAAAGACTGTTGAGCGAAATCGCGTCGCCCGACTGGTTCGGGATGCTGAAGGCAGGGGCCTGATCACCAACGTTAATCATGGTTAAATCTCCCTGTTTGCGAAGACTAGTGTTTAACCTGATTTGGTTCCTTTCACCAGAGATACGAATACGATATCTGGCGCTTCTCCCAATTTATTATCAATTTGGAGAGCATAATGACCTAGAATTGTGGCTAGGGCGATCAAACGAAACGTGTCATGGATTTCCCGATCTGTAGTCGATCTAAATCATCAACGTTTGTCCGTGATCCTTCAGCCATTTGCGCCGGACCTTGTGGTCGGGGATCACTTTCTCCACACAATCCCAAAAATCCCGCGAATGATTCAAATGATGTAGATGCGCTAATTCGTGGACAATTACGTAGTCGACGATTCGTGGCGGTGCCATCACCAGTTTCCAGTTATAGGTGATCTCTCCCTGGCCCGTGCATTTGCCCCACATGCTTTTGTAGTCGCGGAATAAGATGCGCCCCGGCGCGGCGGCCATCTGATCGGCGTAGTATCCCGTCCGGTCCGTGAATAGCGTTTCCGCTTCTTCTTTGTACCAACGTAAAAATGCCGCACGAACACTCCGCGCGCGGCGCTCTTGGATATGGGCACGCCGAGCTTGGACAACAAAGACGCCTTCTTCGAGTTCCGCTTTGGCCTTGGGGCCGTCCATGACGCGCAGCGGGTATTCTTCGCCAAGGAACAAAAATATGTCGCCGTCCACGAATTTCCGTTCGGCGATATGCGGTAACGTCGCTTTTTTAGCTAACTTGGAGCGAATCCACGGAGCCTTTTTGACCATAAGATCGTAAACTTCACGATCCGGAACCCGCTTTGGAGCCAAGATCACAATGCCGCCATCTCGAATTGAGAGGGAGATCGATTTCTTGCGATTCGTTCTCCGAAGGAGGACCGATGCGCCTTCAAAGGTATCGAGGCGAATGGGATCAGCCATTGGGGTCCTGAGATGGTAGAGGAAAGGCGTTGGCGAGACCGTTCAAGTCGTTGCTCTTCAGTAAGTCGAGTATTCGCGGGACGTCGGCTTCCTGTGCGCCCACAATGAAGGGTCCATTCGGCAGAATGCGCATGGTTGGCCCGAGATGACATTTGCCCATACAATGTACCTTCTCGATTTGCCAAGAAAGACCGCGCGAAGTGATGCCGGCCTCCAGGGCGGCGACCATCTCTCGGCTCCCCTTTGCCCCGCAAGACGTCAGTCGGTTGCCCGCACGGAAATTCACGCAGGCGCGCAACCATGGTTTTGCCGTTTGCGGTGTCTCGTCATTCAATGCGCTTGTCCTGTTTCCGTTCGACGGAGCTGCAATTCGTAATTCTGCGATTGGCAAGTAAGGTTAATCTCCCTACCCTGCCATCAGGGATATGGCCAATTGTCACGATCCCTACGATATAGTGAACAAAATTCCAACATCACGCGGTTTGAAACATGACTAATATTTCTGTGACAGCGCCTTTCGACGGTTCAGATATCTCATCTGTACCGAATGCAACGCAGCAAGATGTCGAGAATGCCCTGGCAACGGCGCATGCGCTCTATCGCGACCGCGACGGTTGGCTGTCGAAACCCCGACGCATCGAAATTTTGAAACGAACGGCGGAGATCATCAAGGAGCGCCGCGAAGAATTGGCGCTGGAAGCCGCTCGTGAGGGCGGCAAGCCGCTGATGGACTCGCTTGTCGAAATCGACCGGGCGGCAGACGGCGTTGAGAATTGTGTCGAGGTGTTGCGGGCGGAAGGGGGCCGGGTCATTCCGATGAGCCTAAATCCGTCGTCCACCGGGCGAATTGCGTTTACACAATTTGAGCCAATTGGGCCGGTAGTAGCTGTTAGCGCCTTTAATCATCCTTTCAATTTAATCGTCCATCAGGTCACGCCGGCCATTGCGGTCGGCTGCCCCGTCATCGTCAAACCAGCGGACATCACGCCGCTTTCCTGCTTTGCTTTCGTGAAAATTCTATACGAAGCCGGATTGCCAAAGGAATGGTGCCAAATCGTGGTGCCACAAGATTTGGATGTGGCGACCGCATTGGTGTCCGATCCGCGAAATGCCTTTTTCAGTTTCATTGGGTCGGCGCGTGTCGGTTGGATGTTGCGCTCCAAACTGGCGCCCGGTACGCGCTGCGCGCTTGAGCATGGCGGTGCAGCCCCGGTGATTTTGGCGGCGGACGCCGATCTCGGCGATGCGCTGCCGCGTCTTGCCAAGGGCGGCTTCTATCATGCGGGCCAAGTCTGCGTGTCCGTTCAACGGATATTTGCTCATTCTTCGATTGCCGAGAATGCAGCTGCGACTTTGGCTGAGCTGGGTGCGAAGATGAAGGTCGGCGATCCGACCTCCCGTGATACGGAAGTGGGTCCGTTGATTCGTTCGGCTGAGGTCGACCGGGTTGATGAATGGGTGCAGGCGGCAATTGCAGGCGGTGCAAAATGCCTGACAGGCGGTGAGCGGATATCGGAAAGCTGCTACAAGCCAACGGTCCTCTTGAACCCGCCGGAGGATGCCAATGTCTCGACGATGGAAATTTTTGGGCCGGTCATTTGCGTCTATTCCTATGACGATATCGATGACGCCATTGAGAAGGCTAACTCGCTTCCCGTCTCGTTCCAGGCGGCGGTCATGACTAAGGATATTGACACCGCGATGCGTGTCTATAACCGTATCGATGCGACGGCGGTGATGGTCAACGAGCACACGGCTTTCCGGGTCGATTGGATGCCGTTCGCCGGTGCACGCCAGTCGGGTCACGGTGTCGGCGGAATTCCTTACTCCATGCATGAAATGCAAATCGAAAAGATGATGGTTCTGCGCTCCGACGAATTGTAGGCCGCGGGGATGGGGCATTCACACGATCACACCGACCCTCCCAGTGATCTTGAGTTGCGGGTCAAAGCACTCGAATCGCTTTTGATCGAAAAGGGATTGGTTGATCCGGCGGCCCTCGATGTTTTAATCGATACCTACGAGCATAAGGTCGGGCCGCGCAACGGCGCGAAGGTCGTCGCTAAAGCTTGGACCGAACCAGACTATAAGGCTTGGCTTCTGGAAGATGCGGGGGAAGCGATCGCGTCTCTTGGTTTCACCGGCCGCCAAGGCGAACACATGATGACGGTAGAGAACACGCCGTCGCTCCATAATGTGGTCGTCTGCACCTTGTGTTCTTGCTATCCGTGGCCGGTGTTAGGGCTGCCCCCTGTTTGGTACAAAGCCGCGCCTTATCGCTCCCGTGTCGTGTCGGACCCGCGTGGCGTGTTACGGGAATTCGGAACTGAGTTGCCGGATGATATGGAAGTCCGCGTTTGGGATTCGACCGCGGAGATGCGCTATCTGGTGCTGCCCCTACGGCCGGAGGGAACGGAGAATTGGACCGCCGATCGCTTAGAGGCGTTGGTCACGCGCAACTCGATGATTGGTGTCGAGATCGCATCATCGCCGGATGAAGACCGATGAATGGCGGTCATGATTTGGGTGGCATGCACGGCCTTGGACCTATCAATCCGGAGCCGGAGAATGAAGAGCCCGTATTCCATGCGGAATGGGAACGGCGGGCCTTCGCGCTTAATCTGGCGACGGGCTTTCTTGGCAAATGGAATATCGATCAAGGACGCCACGCGCGTGAGCGACAGCATCCGGGCGACTATCTTCGCAATACCTATTACGAAAACTGGCTTGCGGGATTGGAAACGTTGCTTGTCGAAGCAGGGCTTGTGAGTGAAAAGGAATTGCGCACGGCGGCGCCGGTCGGGAAAGTCGAAGACGTGCGAGTTTTGACGGCGGAGAATGTGGAAGCTGTGCTCGCCAAGGGCGGGCCGACGACCCTGGATATCCCGCTTCAGCCGCGATTTGGTCCGGGTGACCGTGTCCGTGTCGTGAACATCCATCCGGATGGCCATACCCGGGCGCCGCGATATGCACGGGGGAAGACCGGGACGGTTGAATTCGATCATGGCGTCCACATTTTTGCGGATAAAAACGCCCATGGCACGAAAGAGGGACAGCGTCTCTACAGCGTACAATTCAATGGTGATAGGTTGTGGGGCGCCGACGGCAATTCCCTGGACATGGTGCGGATCGATTTGTGGGAGCCGCATCTGGAGCCGGTGTAATGAGCGGTTCCGGCCTCAATATAAACCTCTTCGCGGGAGTTCCGCGCGACGGCGGCGAGCCAGTCTTCAGCGAGCCGTGGGAAGCGCACGCCTTCGCGATGGTGGTGCGGTTGAACGAGGCAGGTGTGTTCACCTGGGTTGAATGGGCGTCAACGCTGGCGGCTGAAATTGAACGAGCGCAGGCCGACGGAGACCGAGACTTAGGTGACACTTATTACCGACATTGGTTGAATGCGCTGGAAACGCTTGTCGCGCGTAAGGGATTGCTGGACTTGTCCGATATGGCGCGGCGCAAAGAGGAATGGCGTCGCGCCTATCTGGCGACGCCGCATGGCGAGCCGATTGACTTGTCTCAAGGGCATAACAACGACTAAACAGGATCTCGTGTAACCAAACCACTCCCTCCAGCATTAATGTATTAAGACAGAGCGACCGACGGAGGGGAACCGGGTTCGGTGTTCTGGCATGAAACCTTGGCAGGCTAGCAGCGTTCCAAGGTTTCATTCGAATGACTGACAGTATATCGAATCGCGTCCACTCGAATGGGACGATATTGAGGAGAAGGGTGTTATGGCCGAGTTTGACTATGATATGTTTGTGATCGGTATTGGATCGGGAGGCGTTCGCGCGGCCCGTTTCGCGGCGAATTTTGGCGCAAAGGTCGCGGCGGCAGAAGACCGATATATGGGCGGAACCTGCGTCAATGTCGGCTGTATCCCAAAGAAACTCTTCGTCTATGCATCGCATTTTGCGCATGATTTCGAAGATGCGGCGGCATACGGCTGGACAGTCGGCGAGACGACTTTCGATTGGCCGACCTTACGCGATAACAAAGACAAGGAAATCACCCGCCTTAACGGTATATACGAGAATATGCTCGGCAATGCTGGGGTAGATGTTTTCAATGCGCGCGCAACCGTCGTCGATCCGCACACGGTCGAAGTCGCCGGCAAGCAAGTGACTGCAAAGTATATCCTAGTTGCGACCGGAGGCTGGCCGGTGGTGCCCAATATCCCGGGCAAGGAACATGCGATCACCTCGAACGAATTTTTCCAGATGGAGAAATTTCCAAAGCGGGCCATCGTCGTCGGCGGCGGTTACATCGCTGTCGAATTGACCGGTGTCTTTCATGGATTGGGCGTCGACGTGACGCAGCTTTATCGTGGGCCGCATTTCCTGCGCGGATTCGACGAAGACGTGCGACATCATCTCGCCGATGAGATGCGCAAACAAAAGGTGGATCTTCGGTTCAACGCAAATATTGCGCAGATCGAGAAAGACGGCGATGAGTTGATTGCGGACCTTGAGGACGGGACCCAGATGCGGACCGACGTTATCCTCTATGCGACGGGCCGGGCGCCGAATTCGAGAGGAATTGGTCTTGAGGAAGCGGGCGTTGAATTAGGCAAAGGCGGCGCAGTCGTCGTCGATGAAGGTTTCAAAACCTCGGTGCCGTCAATTTACGCCCTCGGCGATGTCATAGACCGGGTGCAACTGACGCCGGTGGCCTTGGCGGAAGGGATGGTCGTCGTCAATGCACTTTTCAACGACAAGGCGGGCGCGGTCGATTATTCGAATATTCCAACTGCTGTCTTCAGCCAACCGAGCATTGGGACCGTTGGCATGACCGAGGCGCAGGCGCGGGATAAGCACGGCAAGGTCGATGTCTATATGTCCGAATTCAAGGCCCTGAAGCACACGTTAACGGGCAGAGACGAGCGGACGCTGATGAAGATGATCGTACACCCGGAGACGGATGTCGTTCTTGGCGTCCATATGGTCGGCCCCGAAGCGGGCGAGATCATTCAAGGGATCGGCATCGCGCTCAAAGCGGGCGCGACTAAGGCGACCTTCGATTCGACGATCGGCATCCATCCAACGTCGGCGGAAGAATTCGTCACGATGCGAGAGAAAGTTCCGGACGAGGATCGCCGCGCTGCAAAATAAAATGGTTTAGTATTTCTTAACCATCAGAAGTTAAATATAAAACGGATTTTTGCAGTGCAGCAAAAATCCGTTTTATTATGGCTATGGACGTAGTACAAAGACTGTAATGATCGCTATGGGAAAGTCAGCGAATGCTCTATTATCTCTATGAAATGCAGCGGCTTTGGGCTGCTCCTATTCAATTGATGGCGGAAGGCGCGAAAGTCGCGCTGAACAACCCGTTTAATCCGCTGAGCCATATGCCGGCCGGTCGAATCATGGGCTCCGCGGTCGATATGGTGGGGCATTTCACGCAGCGTTATGGCAAACCTGAGTGGAATATCGCCTCGACGGAAATCGACGGTCGCAAGGTAGCCATCACAATCAAGACCGCGATCGATCGAACCTATTGCGACCTGATCCATTTCAAGCGCGCCGCAAAGCGCAATGATCCGAAATTATTGATCCTGGCGCCTCTCTCCGGACATTTTGCGACTTTGGTGCGAGGTACCGTCGAGGCGATGTTGCCCGATCACGATGTTTACGTCAGCGACTGGCGCGATAGCAGCATGATCCCTGCGGTCGACGGCAGTTTTGATCTCGACGATTACATCGACTATCTGGTCGATTTCCTACATTTCCTAGGGCCGAATACCCATGTATTGGCGGTTTGCCAACCGTCGGTTCCAGCGCTTGCCGCGACGGCGATTATGTCAGGCTGGCAAGATAATTGTGTGCCGGCGTCCTTGACGATGATCGGTGGACCCATCGATACCCGCAAATCACCGACCCAGGTTAACAAGCTCGCCAAAGAACACAGTATCGATTGGTTTGAGCGGCATGTGGTCGTCGACGTCCCGCCCCCCTATCCGGGCGCATTACGGAAGGTTTATCCGGGCTTTATACAGCTGACGAATTTCATCGCGATGAATTTTGATAAGCATGTGGCATCTTACCACGAGTTGTTCCAGCATTTGGTGCAAGGTGACGATGACGCCGCCGACCGCAAGCGGGCCTTTTACGAGGAATATCGCTCGGTCATGGACTTACCAGCTGAGTTTTATTTGCAGACGGTCAAGGTGGTGTTTCAAGATCATGCCCTGCCGAAGGGCGAGATGGTGCACCGCTGGCACCCTGTGAAAACCGAGAAGATCACCGACACCGCTATCCTTTGTATTGAGGGTGAGCTCGATGATATTTCCGGAATTGGCCAAACGAAGGCGGCACTCGATATTACGCCGAAACTGGTGGATGAAAAGAAGATGTATCATCTGCAGAAAGGCGTTGGGCATTACGGTGTCTTTAACGGCGGCAAATGGCGCCGGGAGATCGCGCCGAAGGTCAAGGCATTCATCCGCACGCACGACCGCGAACTAAACGCCGGGCGTGACGCCGCCGACTAAAATCTGCGTAAAACTGTACGCTTGGCGATTTCGCCATAGATCAGAAACGGTGCCGCTGAAAAAGTGCCGTATCGCATGACAGAACCTCTTTGGATATTGAACCCATCCGGACAAACCGCGTCCGGGGCTTGGATTGACGACACACTGCGTGCCCGCGTCAAAGAACGGGACATGCGGGAAAGATGGCCGCTGGTGGCGGAATTCTTGCGCCAACGCGTCGAAGTCGTACGCGGGATAGATCCCGCCAGTGAAGTCGCGCGGCTTTATGATCTTCGGGGATGGACGGATGGGCTGCCGGTCGTGCCGCCGACCACGGGCCGGGTTGAGGAAATGCTCGACTACTCCCCGCTCTCCCGCGATGTGGTAATTGGGGAGTTGGACCCGCTCAAGGGCGTCGCCTCGGTCGAAAAGATCGCCATCAATGCGGTTATGGCGGGCTGCCGTTCCGATTATTTTCCAATCGTTCTTGCCGCGGTTCAGGCGATTGCCGAACCAAATTTCAATTTGCGTGGAGTTCAAACGACGGACGAAAATGTGACGCCGTTGATAGTGGTGAATGGCCCGATCGTCCGGCAGATTGTTATGAACGACGGATTTGGCTGTCTTGGTCCGGGTTGGCGCGCCAACGCGACCATCGGACGGGCGCTGCGTCTGATCATGCAGAATATCGGTGGCGGCTGGCCGGCGGTTGTCGCCTTCGCGGGGCTGGGGCAACCCGGGCGCTACACGCTCTGCTTTGCGGAAAACGAGGCGCAAAGCCCATGGACGCCGTTACACGTGGATGAAGGTTTCAGGGCGGACCAAAATGTTGTCACCGTATTGCGGGCCGAAAGCGCCATTAATGTGACCGGTGGATTGGAGGAAGTGGCAAGCGTCATGGGCTCCGCCGCTTCGGCTTTTTCCTGGCTCCATGGCGGTGTTGTCACAGTGGCAATTTCTCCGGCGACGGCGGCCGCTTTGGCGAAGGATGGTGTTTCAAAGGACGATGCCCGCTGTTGGCTGCATCAGAATGGCCGCATATCGTCTGAGACGCTCAAATCGCTTTGGATTTATCGAAATGCGGGCAAGGCGAAGGAATGGCCCGCATGGGCTATCGCGGCGATTGAAGAGGGCAGGGTCCCACCCGTCGCCGATCCGGACCAAATTACATTGGTGGTCGCGGGCGGGGATATTCCGATTGCCCAGCAAGCTTATTTTCCGACATGGGGATATCCCGATTGTCGTATTATAAAAGAGATTGTCTTGCCGTCCGGCTGGCAACCGATTGAAGAGGAGATGCGAAAATGAGGCGACCTGGCGATCCATACGATGTGGTGGTGATCGGTGGTGGTATGGCAGGACTGACGGCGGCGCATCATGCGGCGCTTCGTGGCATGGCCGTCGTGTGTATCGACGAAGGCGGCCATATGGGTGGACTGGTGATAAACGTCAGCGCGCTTGATGGCTATCCCGCGATGGGACCGGTCGGCGGCGCTGAGCTGGCCTCCGGACAATTGGAAGCAATCCTGGACCTGGGCGTCGAAATTGTACCCGACACTGCGACGGCTCTTTCGATTGATGGTGATATTAAAACTGTCTCGACAGGCATGGGCGACCAAAAGGCGAGGCATGTTATTTTAGCGTCAGGTGCTCGTCTGAAATCCTTGGGCGTTCCTGGTGAAGAGAGTTTGTTTGGTCGCGGCGTATCGCAATGCGCGGATTGTGATGCCGGGTTCTTTGTCGACCAGAAAGTCGTGGTGGTCGGTGGTGGGGATTCGGCTTTGCAGGAAGCATTACATCTGGCAGATTTCGCCAGCGAGATCACTTTGGTGACGCGCAGCAGCGGTTTGCGGGCCAAACAGTCTTACGTTTCGCGCGCAGCCGAAAATCCGAAATTCACCTTTCGTTGGGAGACGATGGTTTCCGAAATTACCGGCAGCGATGGTGTCGAGGGCGTGAAACTTATACCGGCGAGCGGCGGTGATGCGGAAGATTTCGCATGCTCCGGCGTCTTCGTATTTGTTGGACTTCAGCCGAATACGGAATTCTTGATGGGAACGTTGGACTGCGATGACTCCGGTTTTGTGAAGACGGATTCTTCTTTCGCCACCAATGTCGAAGGCGTCTATGCGGTGGGTGCGGTGCGGCAGGGATACTCCGGCCAGCTCGCGAGTGCCGCTGGTGAAGCCGCGAGCGTCGCAGCGTCCCTTCCGGTCTCATAAAGAGAGTTCCATGTCCAAGCCTCGTGTTTTTTTCCGGAGAAGGGCATCGTTTGGGACGATATCGAGCCGCATCTGTCGGAAATGGCGGGTGGAGACGAACGTTGGCGTGACGGGCGCGTGCCGCTCTATGTCTTCAAGGCGACTGACGAGGTGTATGAGGTCCGGCGCGGCGCCTATTTCAGATTTTTTGTGGAGAATGCTCTGGGCGGTAAGCAGGCCTTTCACAGCGTCGCCAGGATGGAACGTGAAGTTGTGGAAATGGCGCTCGACCTGTTCCAGGCTCCAGAGGGAGCAAGCGGTGTAATGACCACGGGGCATCGAAGGGCGCAAAGGCCCGTTTAATATTGTTGCGGGAGCAAGTGCACATCCGGCTTTCGACAAGGCGGGTGGCTCAATGGATATCCCGGTGAAGCGGGTGGCATTGTGCGAAGACTTCAAGGCCGAAGCATCCGCGATGAAGGCAGCAATCGACGATGACATGATCATGATCGTCGGGTCCGCGCCGTGTTTCCACCATGGAGTAGTCGATGAGATCGCTGAGTTGGGCGAAATAGCTCTTGATACGGATGTCTGGTATCGTTCGTCAAACGGTTGGGACGGGTGTTTCCCGATTTTGATTTTGCGGTAACAGGTGTGCGCTCGCTTTCTGCCGATCTCCATAAATTCGGCTTTGCGCCGAAGCCGTCTTCGACCGTCTTGTATCGCATGGTAGAAGATTTTTAGCGCCAGATTTTTGATGTTGATCCGTGGACGTATGGTCGGTTGACGACATCGACCCTCGTTGGTTCGAGACCAGCCGGGGGGGATTGCAGGCTCGTGGGCGGTGTTCAAGCACTTTGGTATTGACGACTACACCCAAGTGGCCTCCGATCTTATGGTGATGGTTGGCGGCTGTGCCGCCGGTATCGATGCGATTCAAGGTTTTCGAAGGCATGTTAAACCGGACCTCACCATCATTAATTTCGTATCGGATGAGCTCGATATTTTTAGTGTGGGGGAGAAATTGGCGGCAATCGGATTGGGTGCCTGTATTAACCCAGCGGCCGAAAGGTATGCACGCGATGCTGTCCATGTTACATGCACCGACGCGCGAGGCGTATCTGCGTGATCTTGCGAGGGCTGTCTCGATGGTTCAGTCCGATGGTGGTGCTTCGACGTTCACGGCGCGGTACCCATACCCGCGTCGATTGGGCATCTGGTCGCACGGTCCTTTGCGCGCTATGTCTTACCCATGACTATTATCTTGGAACCTGCCCGTGAGACGGAAGTCGTAGCGGAAACTGAAGTACTCATCCTCGGCGGTGGACCGGCTGGTATCGCCGCGGCGACAGCGGCGGCCCGAACTGGAGCGCGCACGCTTTTGCTTGAGAAATACGGATTTCTAGGCGGCATGGGCACCGCCGCAATGGTCACCAATTTCTGTGGCCTGCACGCGAGTATCAACGGATCAGTGCAGCAAGTGGTGCGCGGCGTTGCGGATGATATCTTGGCGCGCCTCGATCGGCTTGGAGGACTGCGGGAACCGCATCCGGTGCCGGCCTCTGATGGCGGTCACGATATCGCGGCTCAAGCGTATGACACGGCGGCCTATAAGATGGCGGCGGATGATTTACTGTTATCGGTGGGGGTCGATATTCGCTTTCACAGCACCGCTGTTGGCGTCGCAATGGATGGTGAGCGGATCGATGCGGTGATCGTAGAGACGAAATCAGGGCGCGCCGCTATCAAGGCGGAAATGTTCATCGACTGTTCGGGTGACGCGGACCTCGCCTATTGGTCGGGGGGGGAATATGAAAAAGGCGACGCGACCGGCTTCATGGCCTATCCGACAACGATGTTCCGGATTGCCAATGCAGACGACGAACGAGTCCACCGAGAGGGTAAGCCGAACCTGACCGAGCTCATAGCCGCGGCGAGTGACGACTTTGAGTTGCCGCGTAAAACCGGCGTGCTTGGCTCGCAAGCTCATGCGGGTGAGTGGCGGGCCAATCTCACGCAGATAAGTCGAGATGGTGCGCCGGTCGACGGCAGCAATTGGGACGATTTGAGTTTTGCGGAAGTCGAGGGTCGCAGGCAATCGCAGGAATATTTCCGATTTCTGAAGGAACGAGTGCCCGGTTTCGAAGACGCGTATTTATTGGAAACCGCTCCGCAAATTGGCATTCGCGAGACAAGGCGTATTGTCGGCGAATATGTCCTGACCAAGGACGACGTTTTATCGTGCCGGGATTTTGACGATTCCATCGGCTGTAACGGTTGGCCGCTTGAGCAGCATCTGCATGGTTCGGCGAAATGGACCTTTCTAGCCGGTCGTGGATATCACCAGATCCCCTACGGGACGACGCTCCCCAAGGGTGTCGATAATTTACTGGTTGCGGGCCGGTGCGCTTCGACGACACCGGAAGGACAGGCATCATTGCGGGTTAGCGGTCCCTGTTTTGCGATGGGGCAAGCGGTCGGTACGGCAGCCGAACTTGCGCGTAGCGATGGAGTGAAACCGGCTGATATTGATCGTAACGCCTTGCAGAATCGTTTGGTCTCGGACGGTGCTTTCATCGGCGACAAACAGCTCTAGAATTGTACTTACAAGAGAATAGGTAGCAGGAAAATGGGTGAATTCAGTTATACGGAAACCGATGGGCACGTTCTTACGGTTACGTTGAACCGGCCAGAGCGGATGAACGCATTGCATTCGCCGGCGCATTTTGAACTCGACAAAGTTTTCAACGATTTCGAAGCCGATCCGGATCTCTGGGTTTGTATTTTGACGGGAGCAGGTGATCGGGCGTTCAGTGCCGGTAATGACCTTAAGTTCCAAGCCGAAGGCGGGACACGCGATAAGCCGAAAAGCGGTTTTGGCGGCATAACCGAGCGTTTTGACCGCACCAAGCCGATGATCGCGGCGGTGAATGGTGTCGCCATGGGTGGTGGGTTCGAGCTCGCGCTGGCTTGCGATGTGATCATCGGGGCAGAGAATGCCCGCTTTGCTCTACCGGAGCCCCGTGTCGGATTGGCTGCCCTCGCGGGTGGTTTGCACCGACTTCCCCGCGCCATACCGCAGAAGAAGGCGATGGGCATGATCCTGACTGGCCGTCACGTTCCGGCGGCGGAAGGTCTCGAGATTGGTTTCGTCACCGAACTAGTGGGGGAAGGCGAAGCTCTGAATGCCGCCAAACGGTTCGCGGCTGAAATTGAGAAATGCTCGCCGGTCTCTATCCGCACCAGCCTTGATGTCGTGCGTCGCGGTTTGGAGCACGCGTCCGTCGAAGAAGCTATGTTGGCGGAATACGAGAGCGTCAATGTGTTGCGCAACAGCGAAGATATGATCGAAGGTCCGAAAGCTTTCGCCGAGAAACGTGATCCAAACTGGAAAGGGCGGTAGGGGAGGCCCAGGACGGGGAGCTCTAGTACAAAACCTTCTCGTACTCGCGCTTCACTTCCGCATGGGTCTCTTCGGGCCGGTCACCGCCGATTTGGTCAACAATCATTTGCCCGATAGTTGGCAGCACTGAGCGCTCGACCTGCGTTTCTGACTTCCAAAGACCTGAGCGCATGATCGCCTTTGCGCAATGCAAATAAATCTCTCGTGCTTTGATGACGAGCACGGTGGCGGGAAGTTTTCCCTTAATCTCGAATTGCGCGAGGAGTTCTGCATCGTCTCGAATCTCTGCATCTCCGTTGATGCGTAGAACTTCATCAACGCCAGGGACAAAAAATATCGTGCCGACAGCCGGGTTCGCTAGAATGTTGGTAAGAGTGTCGAGCCGGTTGTTCCCGGGGCGGTCTGGGACCGCGATGGTCTGATCGTCAAGGACTTTCACAAATCCGGGGGCATCACCGCGCGGGGATACATCGGCAATGCCGTCTTCTCCGGTTGTCGAGATCACGATAAACGGTGACAGTTCAATGATGTGTTTGCTGTGTTGCTCCAGTTGCGGAATGACTTTTTGCGCCGCGCGACCCTTTGGCTGGCGGTAAATCTCACGCAGTTGATCGACGGTTTCGACGCGAGCTATCGGTACTCTCCCTTAATGCAATTCGCTTTTATCATCTTCCACTACACACGGTGAAAGGTCGAGCGGCTTATCCGATCTGGGCCAGGGCCCGGTCAACCATGTCGTCGCCATAATCGCGCCGTGCTGTGGCTTCCCGCATGCGGCCGTCTTCCAAGTCATGAGCGAGGTCGACGATATTGCGATCTTGTGGATTACCGAGGCCGCCGCCTCCCGGTGTTTCCATCCGCACCGTTTCTCCAGCTTCAAGTGTTAGCAGGCGTTGCTTCGGTGCCATGGCTTCTTCGCGATTAGTGCCATGATTTCGCACAATCCGGCAATTCCCGCCCGGCTTCCCGCCCGCATAGCCGTCAGCGGAAGTTAGATAGCTGTCCGCGCGCCCGGAGAAGGTCGTAGCATCTTCGAGGATTATAACATCCCGTGCGACGCCCATGCCGCCTCGGTGGCGTCCGGCCCCACCTGAATCGACCACCAGCGCGTATTCCTCGACCATCAACGGATATTCGTGCTCTACGGCTTCCGCCGGCATGTTCAGCGAATTTGTGATGTGGCAATGGGCGCCGTCCATACCGTCGAGTGCATCCCGCGCCCCGTTTCCACCTGCAAGCGTTTCCAAGTAGACATAGGTGCCAGCGTGCTTTTTTGATTTGCCGGAAAATACCATCGCGCCCAAGACATCGTGGCAGGACGCCATAGCTTTCTCCCGCGGTAATAATCCGGCAAATGCGCCGAAGACCGCGCCGGAAAGCTTCTGGCATGTCGTGGTCCGTGCGCCGACCGCAGCCGGATAATGAGGATTGACGATGGTGCCTTCGGGCGCGGTGAACTCGATGGCATCAAACAACCCGCTGTTTGCCGGTAGTTCCGGATCGAGCAAGGCTTTGATCGCATAAGCGACCGTCGCCATCACGCCGGTCGGCATGATATTATAACCGCCACGCGATTGCGGGCCGGAACCCGTAAAATCGAGGTGCATCCGATCGCCCTTGACGGTCACGGTGGCCGCGAGCGGCAACTTGTCACCGCCGAACCCGTCATCGTCCATCCACGTTGTGAAACTATGCGTGCCGTCCTTTAGGTCGGCAATCCGCGCCCGTAGCCGTCGCGCGGTATATATCATCAAATCTTCGACTGCCCGGTCGACAGCTTCGCTTCCCATACGCTCGACGAGTGCGACGACTTGTTCCGCCCCCAATGTGTTGGTTGCGATCTGCACCTTGAGGTCGAGCAGTCGATCTTCTGGCTCCCGCGTGTTCTGGATGATCATCTGCATGATACCGTTATCGAGCACGCCCTTGTGGACCATTTTGACCGGAGGGATACGGATGCCTTCCTCGAAAATGCTGGCGGCACTGGGGCTGATCGAGCCGGGTACGGAGCCACCGACATCCGCATGATGGCCTAGGCACGCTGCAAAGAACTTGATTTTGCCGTCATAGAAGATCGGTGTGATGATTGAGATGTCGGGCAGGTGCGTGCCACCGGCGAGATACGCGTCATTGCAGACGAACGCGTCGCCTGGATAAACCTCCGCTATGGGGAAATCCCGCAAGACGGCATCGACACCACCCTTCAGCGATCCCAGATGAATCGGGATATGTGCCGCCTGTCCAATGGAGCGGCCGCCTGCGTCGAACAGAGCCACGGAGCAATCCCGTCGTTCCTTGATATTCGGCGAAAAAGAAGAGCGGACGAGTTTAGCGCCCATCTCCTCGATAATAGCGAGGACCCGATTGTTGAAGACCTCTATTTCAATGGCGTCGATGACTCTTTTATCCGATGCGGTCGTCATGTACTTGGCTCCAGAACCAGGTTACCGATCTTGTCGACGGTGATGCGGTAGGTTGGTGGAATAACACTTGTTGAGCTCATTTCTTCGACGATAACGGGGCCGGGGATTTCATCGCCCGGCGATAATTTGGATCGATCGTAGACGGTGGCCTCAAGCCAACCGACATTGGCGCCGAAATGGACGCGTCTTTTACCGATCCCGGCGGGGTTATCTCCGCCATCTTCCGCGCTTTGCATCGGCGGTTTAGGTGTTTCGCCAACCGCTTCCAGGCGGCAATTGACGATTTCGACGTTCCGCTCCTGGATGTCATAGCTGTATTGCGCCCTATGCTCTGCATGGAAAGCGTTGACGAATGTCTCCAGGGAAACTTCGGACACAGGGCAATTGAACTCCACGCGTACTTCGAAGCTTTGTCCTTCGTAGCGCGCTTCGACGTACCGACGGAACGAACGGGCTTCTATCGGGACGTCATCCATCGCGAGCCATTCTTCAGCTTGAGCTTCCAGAGTCGCGAAGGCTTCCTGGACCCGTCGCCAGCCATCTTCCTCTGCTCGACGCAGGATGGTGCGGACAAAATCAAAAGTGAGATCGGATAGCAAAATACCGCGCGCGCAGAGCGTGCCGGGCTCTCGGGGAATGAGGATACGCCCGCAGCCAACCTCATCGTTGACGTCGGAGGCCAACAGCGGTCCGGCACCGCCATAGGCGAAGAGTGCGAAGTCCGCTGGGTTGTGGCCTTTGGCGGAGGCAACAGATCGGATAGCGCGGGCAATGCCCGAGGCCGCGACCCGGATAATACCGATGGCGGCGTCTTCAATTGAAAGTCCGAGCGGCTTGGCGATTTTGTCTTCAATGGCGCGGCGCGCCGCATCTGCATCCATGGCCATGCGGCCACCGAGAAGGGCTCCTGGGTTCAACCGGCCGAGCGCAATATTGGCATCCGTCAGCGTGACTTCTTCGCCGCCGCGACCATAGGCGACGGGGCCTGGGTCCGCACCAGCGCTATGCGGTCCGACCTTGAGAGCGCCGCCGCCGTCGATCCAAGCAATGCTGCCCCCGCCGGCGCCTATGGCGTTGACGTCGATTGCCGGCGATTTGACCGGGTGGCCCGCCACCGTTCGTTCCGATGTGAAAAGTGGCCGCCCGTTCAGCACTAAGGAGACATCGGTGCTGGTGCCGCCAACGTCAAAGGCTAAAACGTCGGGTTGCTCTGCTGCTTTGGCGACTGCAGCGGCACCGACGACGCCGGCGGCAGGGCCGGAAAGGCACGTGCGTACGGGAAAGGTCGCCGCCGCCTCGATGGTGAGCAATCCACCGTTCGAGTGGATGATATAAGGTGAACGGTCGATGCCGAAATCGGCGATGCGATCTTCAAGTTTGCCGATATAAGCTTTCATACGCTGCCCGACGTAAGTGTTCACCGCGGTCGTCGACGTGCGTTCGTATTCGCGAAACTCGGATAAAACTTCACTCGATAGGCTGACAAAGGCATCGGGCAGAATACGGCGAACAATATCGCTGGCCTGTTGCTCGTGCTCCGGAAACTGATAGGCATGAAGGAAACAGATCGCGACAGAAGTGATGCTGGCAGCCCGAAGTTGTAGGGCGGCGGCCTCGACGGACTCGAGATCGAGAGGCGTCAGGACACGGCCGTCAACGGCGATGCGTTCCGGTATTTCGATGCGATGTGCCCGCCGAGCCAAAGGTTCTGGGCGCGTGATCTCGTAATCATAGAGATGAGGGCGAATTTGGCGGGCAATTTCAAGGACGTCGCGAAAGCCTTTGGTGGTCAATAACCCGATTGTCGGCGCCCGGCGTTCCAGCAACATGTTGAGGGCGACAGTTGTGCCGTGGCCCAGGTATCCTATTTCCGACGGATCGATATTATGGGTCTCAATCAGTTTTGATAGGCCGATCTCGACGGCTTCCGACGGCTCGCTGGGCGTAGACGGGGTCTTGTGGTAGTGCAGTTTGCCTGCGTTTTCGTCGAGCAAGGTAAAGTCGGTAAAAGTGCCGCCGACATCGACGCCTATTCTATACATATGGTGCGTTCCGGTAACTCTTATCGAATGGTCCAACCGCCATCGATGGTGAAGGCCGCGCCGCGCATCGCGGCACCAGCATCGCTGCAGAGATAAACCGCACCGGCGGCAATCTCTTCGACGGTGATGAAACGCTTCATGGCCTGATGGTAAGGCATCTTCTGTTCGAGATACTCATCGATCACATCCTCCGTCGATTTCTGCCGTTCCGCTGCAAACGTTTCGATACGGTGTTCGCTCAAATTGGTGCGCACGGTGCCGGGGCAAATCGCGTTGCAGGTGACACCAGTCATGATGGTCTCTAATGCGACGGCTCGTGTGAGGCCCATTATAGCATGCTTCGAGGCGGTATAGCCGGACGTGTTTGGCGACGTGACCTGCGAATTGACCGAGGCCGTGTTGATGATCCGGCCCCAATCGCGCTCCTTCATTTGCGGTAACACCATCTGTGTGGTCAACATGGCGGAGGTCACGTTGACGGCGAACATGTCATTCCATACGTCGAGCGGGAATTCCTCGACCGAGGCACGGTGTTGCATGCCGGCATTGTTGATCAAGACATCCACTTTGCCGAAGGCATCGTTCGCGGCATCAATCATCGCTTTGATTTCGTCGGGCTTTCGCATATCGGCGCCATGGTAGATCGCTTTCACGCCGAAATCGGACTCGAGAGCGGACCGCGCATTCTCAATATCGGCCGCATCGCCAAAACCGTTCAGCATAACGTCGCAGCCTTCTCTAGCGATCGCGCGGGCATATCCAAGCCCAATGCCGCTTGTCGAGCCGGTAATGACCGCCGCCTTACCATCGAGAAATCCACCCATATTCACGAGCCTTTTTGCTGTTTCCGTGACCTGGAACAAAGCTATGTCGTGGGGCGCAGGGGGAAACCGTGCACGCTGTGGTACATCGAATTGCGCCCGGGTATCGGGGCTGGCACTAAGGAATTAGTCCTTATAAACCGGGGAGTCCGACTGCTTGTCCGCAGAGAGCGCTTTCGCCGATCCGGCCGCATTCGAGCAGGCAATTTCACAAGGCATCCGATTTTGGCCTTGGCAATCAGCTGACCGTGCCAACGTGATACCGAGGCGTGTCTTAGTGGACTTGCTGGTTAATCACCCGTTCTACTACCTCGGCAATCTGATCCTTGGAAAATATCTGGAATTGGCCCGCGGATTGAACCTTTGGGCACTGGTTTCCAGCGCCACGGATCAAAAAATAATACTATTGGCACGCAGTTTTGGAATTGAGCAATTCACGTTTGTGCGTGATGAAGCTGCAAAAGACGTCCGCCCGGAAGCTGTTCAGATTATCGCACAACTGGAAGGGCTAACCGGTCATGAGTTGCGACGCCGGGTCTTGGGGTTGAACGTGAACGGTTTACCAGTTGGCGATCTTCTCTATGACACTTCCTTGCGGGAAACTCGTCAGGTAACGATGCACGAGGTCGATGATGATTTGCGCGCCTATGCAGCGCTGATGTTGAATTACTATGCGCTCTTCGATCGCCTATTGCAGGACGAGGAAGTAGGAGCTGCTGTTATGGGACATCTGGTCTATCTGCGGTTTGGTATTTTGGCTCGGTTGGCGGCAGCGCAGGGAGCGGATATTTACGCGCGCTATGGCGGTAAGGGGATGCGTATCCAACGCCGTCGGGGTGTGGAGGCGGCGTCGGATGTGATGACCAGAATCATACCGGGTCATATTGATCGAGTTTTGAGGGAAGAGGGAGAGGCCGCCATCCGAACTGCTGAAGAGACACTTCATCGACGTATGGGCGGCAGCGGCAATGAATTCGAATTTTTGAATGAAGAGGGATATTCCCCAGCGCGGCGGAAAGTATCGACGAATGAGCTCGGCCAGTCGATGGGACTCGGTAGTGATCGGCCGAAAGGATTACTCATACTGCGTGCTGTTCCCGATGCCAATCATTTCTCCCCAGGGCTTCTATTCGATGATTTTTCCGATCGGTATCGCCAAACGCTTGAGGCCGTGCGTGATCAGCCGGAGATAGATTGGTTGGTAAAACTTCGCCCAAACTCTTTGCCCATTACAACGACGATCTGGAGCCAGCGTCGAGAGCCTATGCGATCGCGCGTGATGTGGCGCATATTCATGTGTTCCCTGAAGGTTTAAATACGGCGAGTCTTGCGAAGTTCGTGGATTTTCTGATTACCGTATATGGCAAGGCGGGTCTGGAGTTTGCCGGTTGTGAAATGCTAAACAACTTAGGGAGGTGTGGTTTTTTGTGGGCAATGGCTTTATCGAGGAACCGCAGACTGCGGATGCCGGCTCAGGGGCGATCGCCCGAGGGCCGCAAATGAGTCAGGACTAGACGCAGTAGATGCGGACCCTGATTGCGAACAATCTTTTTTATCGCAGGTTTATCGTTGATTGCAGGTACCTGCCGGACACGCCGTACAGCTTTTGGAAGCCCTTCGATGAGGGCGCCTTCTGGCGTGGCTATGTCGAGGCGTTGGTATGGCGTATGACCCGCTCTTCCAGGTGATGGGGACGGTGCATGATGAGAATTTCGGCACGTTTCTGCATCTGGCCTGATAAGCTGTCGTTGGATATCTGTCGTAGGAGAGCGCCATGGCCAATCGATCAAAGACCGTCCTGACCCATCGGGTTTTTCCGGAAACCGTCTCGATGCTCGAGGATTGGACCGATGTCATCACCAATGATGCCGATACCTCGCTGCCTAGAGATGAAATCATAAAACGTTGTCGCGACGCTGACGCCATGATGGTGTTCATGCCGGACTCAATCGACAATGATTTTCTCGCGCAATGCCCAAAATTGAAGATCGTTGCCTGTGCGTTGAAAGGTTATGACAATTTCGACGTCGAGGCCTGCACCGGGCGAGGCGTGTGGGTCACAATTGTGGATGATTTATTGACCGTGCCGACCGCTGAACTTGCGATCGGTTTATTGATCGGAATTGCTCGACACGTGATGACCGGCGACCGAGATATTCGTGCCGGGCGCTTTACCGCATGGCGGCCGACGCTCTATGGGATGGGGCTCGCCGGGCGGACTGTCGGCATTGTTGGAATGGGCCGAGTTGGGCAGGCCATCGCTCAACGGTTGCAAGGATTCGACACCACAATTCTTTATGCGGATTACCAAGCACTCGATCCGGTGACTGGCGCTTCATTGCATCTCAAACGCGCCGGATTTGAGGAGTTGATTTGCCGTGCGGACTATATCGTCCTTGCCACACCGTTGACCTCGGAAACACTGCATATGATTGATAGAAGCGCTATCGACATGATGAAGCCGGGCGCAATTTTGGTGAATCCGGGGCGCGGTTCCGTCGTCGACGAGATGGCTGTGTCCGACGCATTGGCCGACGATCAGCTTGCGGGATATGCGGCCGATGTTTTCGAGTTTGAAGATTGGGCTCGGGCCGACCGGCCGCAGGAAATTCCGCAGACATTGCTGGCGCAACCTGAGAAAACGCTCTTCACGCCCCATATCGGCTCTGCCGTCACGGATATCCGAAAAGCCATCGAAGCAGAAGCAGCTACGAGTATTCTAGAAGCGTTGAGAGGTGATCGCCCGACTGGCGCGGTCAACGATATCCCTTGATCACGGAGTCTTGCGTGGATTTTTGAAGCCTCCTTGAGGCATAAAATATCGAATGGAATATTTAGGGCGTCAGGGGAAAGATATTTGGTCATGCGCAAAATTTTGATCGAAAGCGGCATTGTCGCCTTAAGTATGATGGGCCCTCCCTTCACAGGTACAGATCTTGGCGAAGGTATTCATATGCTGGTCGGACAAGGCGGGAATATCGGCCTGTCGGCGGGACCAGACGTTGTTTTTATGGTCGATGATCAGTTTGCGCCGCTAACCCCGAAATCATTAGCGGCCGTTGGGAAAACTTCCGACGAGCCGATCCGCTTTGTCCATAAAACGCATTGGGCATGATATCAGTAAAACGAGAACGGCATTCCGCCAAGGATGTGTCATGAATCCATCCTCACCGAAGATGGGCCGGGCAAGTCATCGATACGCGGTAACGATATTTTCACTTGTCCGCGACCGTTGCTTACGTAGGCTCGTTATAACATGTGTTGAAATGGAAAGTTTTCGGGAGGCGTAAAATGGCCAGTGGTGAGAAGGTTCTGATTGTGGGAGTGGGGAGCGGGTTGAGTGCTTCGATGGCGAGGCTTTGCCAAAAAGAAGGCATGAGCGTCGCCCTGGCGGCGCGAAACGTGGACAAATTGAGCGCACTTGCGGCGGAGATAAATGCGAAAACGTATGCTTGCGACGCAAGCGATCCGGCGGCAGTGGAAAAACTGTTCCAGGACGTCAATGGAGATATCGGAGAGCCCGATTTGGTCGTCTTCAATGCCAGTGCCCGTGTGCGAGGCGGTGTGCATGAAATTGATCCAATTGCCGTGCATGAGGCAATCACTGTGACCTGTTATGCCGGCTTCCTTGTCGGCCATCACGCCGCGAAGCAGATGCGTGCTCGTGGTAGTGGCACGATTTTATTCACCGGCGCGTCAGCAAGCGTGAAGGGGTACCCCAACTCATCGGCCTTCGCGATGGGTAAGTTTGGGCTTCGCGGTCTTAGTCAAAGCATGGCTCGAGAATTGGCGCCGGAGAACGTGCATGTCGCGCATTTCGTGATAGATGGAGGTATTAACGCGGGTCCAGGCGACGAAAGAGCCGCGAAGCTTGGAGAGGACGGCACGTTGGAGCCGGATGCGATTGCGGAGACCTATATGCATATCCACCGACAACATCGCAGCTCTTGGACTTGGGAAGTGGAATTGCGGCCGTGGGTGGAGAATTTCTAAGACGGAAACTTGGCCTTCCTTGTTAGTGCTCGTAGAATTCGATTTGCCATTCCATATCGTCGTCAGTGAGCGGGTATTCATTTCCCCCCCTTGCTTGGAGGAGTGAATTTGGCCGTACCTTCGCGACTTTTCTTTGTAGCTGGACCGCCGTGCGCATCGTCATACCGGCTTTCCAGCAAAGGGAAGTCACGGCCTTGCCGCTGCCGGAGCCGAGCATTTTCCTCACGACTTCAGACGGCAGGCCCGACATATGGGATATGGCGTAGCGCGTGAAGTGGCTGTCGTTGACGTCGATGGCTTTCTTGACAACGTCTTCCGTGAGTTTCCCTTGTTTAAACAATTTTTCCGCGCGTTCCATCGCTTTTTCTCTCGCGGCGTCAGTTTCTGTCTCCAGAAGTTCGTTGGAATCGATGCGTTTGCGAACTTCCATTCGCATTTCGTCGACTGCCTTTTCTTCGACATCGTTGTTTTCGATCAGGCGCTCGAACAACGCGGCACTCACGAAACTTGCAATCCGGCGAACAGTTCTGACCGGAAGGTTGCCGCGGTCGACGAGGGGCGGATGCCATTCCTCATGACCCTCCGCTTCAACGGCAATCATGTCGATGGTTTTCTCGCTAATCTTAGCGCTCTTATTCTCCAGCAGCGCGGGAATGGCGTTCTCGTCACCGCTTTCGATGATGGCGTCGACTACTTCTTGCGGTAGTTCCTTGCGCTTGGCTATCGATGTCATGGCGCCGCTCTCTATTCCGAATGCCACGATTTCAAGCAGATCCTTATCGCTCAATAGCGGTGAGTATTCGAGAACAGGGGCCGAGACGACGGATTCCGCGTCTTCCGCCAAACGGCGCACAACGTTCTTCGGAACATTTCGAGCGTGTTTGATTTCATCGGAGACGATGGCGCGGACGTCTCGCATCTGATCGCGCGCCAAGGTGTCGAGAATATCGAGCGCCATCTTCGATAGCTTGTCTTGTTGATCAAATGAAATGTCCGGTAATAGACGCCCAAGTTTGTGCGCGACTTCCTTGCGGACTTCTTCGTCTGGATCCTTTGATAGGATCATATCCGCTTGCAGGGGGGTGCCATCGTTATCGGCAATTTCGCGGCGGACTAAGGGGTCTTTGTCATTGGCGAGGAAATATAGAATTTCCGGCTCGATATCCTCTTGCATGGCGAGATTTCGCCGTTCCTCGCCATCGCCATTCTCAACGATAACCTTAGCTTGATCGTAGTTCGGCCGTTTCCCTTTCGGCTTTTTCTTACGCTTCTTGCGTCGCTGCTTCCCTAAAACCCAACCGAGCATTTCCGCATGTCACCTTGATCAATTTCGTAGTTTCAAATGTAATTTAGAGGCCGTGCGCGCACGAGACGATATCATTTAATCCTCCAAAAGGGTGACTTGGCAATGCTATGTGTTAAAGCGGGAGGCGACTATCTTATAGCTTCCATGACCTTGCTGATCAGGCCGTCCGTGCTTTTTTGTTTGATCCAACGGAAAACAGCGACAAGATCAAGTTCGCGGTCGAGCCAGACGACGTTCTGACCTGCACCAAGAGCGAAGAAGCTGGATGCAGGAGCGCTTGGAAAGAGCGTGCGCCCGGTGTTGAGCCACCACATGAAACCGTAATTGGGGTTGCACGGAGACGGTTCGCACAATGCGTTGACCCAACCTTCGCCCATGATCCTCTGGCCGCCCCATAGCCCATGATTAAGAATGAGCGATCCGAACCGCGCGTGATCACGGCTGGAAATCCACAATCCGCCGCCCCAATGCGCACCACCCGGGACCGATTGCATTCGCTTGCCGTCGATTTCCACCCATGAATTCTCGTAACCGTGCCATTCCCACGTATCGCTGGCACCAATCGGACCCATGACGCATTCTTTCAGTACTTCGGGTAGTGGCCGACGGAAGACTTGCATCAAGGATAAGGCCAGCCGATTCACCCGCACGTCGTTATATTCGTAAAACGTACCGGGTTTTTGCAGGTCACGATGCGTGCCTTTCTTCGAGTTGTCCGCACCGGCACCGACGACTCTGTTTCGGTCGACGAGGTCGGGCTTGTCCCACAACGTGCCTTCCCATTCGCTGGCTTGCTGCAGGAGGTGTCGCCATGTGATGTCACGGTTTTGCGTCGACTCGAAACCGTCATCGAGGGCGTAATTGCGCATCGGTTCGTCGATGTCCTTGATCAAGCCTTTCTCCACAGCAAACCCGGTAAGGACGGCGAGATAACTTTTCGTTGCGCTGAAGGTCATGTCGGCGCGTTCCGTATCGCCCCAAGATGCGGCGAGCTTTCCGTGACGTAGCACCAAGCCGTTGGGACCGCCGCGTGGTTTTGTTGGGCCCAAAAGGCCGGCCCATTGTTTGGGCTCCGCGTTACCCGCCACCGATTGAAGGCCTTTGGATAAACTGCGGTTCGCGTCGGCTTCTTCGCTGCGGTGAAACGCAACTGTTGCCGCAAGGGCCGCGGAACTCATGCCGACAGCGCTCGGGTCAATCACATCCCAAGTAGTTTCCGACCAATTATTTGGTCCAGAGTCGTTCATTTTGAATTACCCCCTTTGCCGCATTTAATTTCGTATTGCGTCTATATCTAACCCATCGATAGGGGCAATGCCATTAACCGTTATTCCATGAAACAGATGGTTAGACAGCCTTGTGACCGATGAAATCACCGTGTTATCGTTTTATTGAAACTAGAGTTGCCCAAAGATTTATCATTCAGTGTTCATCGTTCGTAGGAACGGGAAAAGTAAACAGGGAGTTCAAATAATGAATCGTTTCGTGCTTTCCGCGCTTGGCGCGGTTGCGGTGTTTGCGGTCATGGCGGGTTCTGCCGCTGCGGCTAGCCCGACATTGGATACTGTGAAAAAACGGGGTCAGTTGGTCTGCGGTGTTAATACAGGTCTTGCCGGCTTCGCGGCGCCTGATGATAAGGGTGTCTACCAAGGCTTTGACGTCGATTATTGCCGCGCAATGAGTGCCGCAGTTTTTGCCGATCCTGACAAGGTTACTTATAAGCCTTTGACCGGTAAGACCCGGTTTCCGGCGTTGCAGTCCGGTGAGATTGATATTCTGTCCCGTAATACGACGTGGACCTTTAAGCGTGATGTGAACCTTGGTTTCGAATTTGTTGGTGTCACATATTACGATGGGCAGGGCTTCATCGCTCGCAAGGACCTCGGTGTGAAGAGCGCCAAGGAACTTAACGACGCTTCTGTCTGCATCCAGACTGGTACAACGACAGAACTCAATCTCGCAGATTATTTCCGTACGAATAAGATGAAGTTCAAATCCGTTGTTGTCGAAGACGCCGCGGAAGCCCGTCAGAACTATGCGGCGAATCGTTGCGATGTTTACACGACGGATCGCTCCGGTCTCGCAGCACAACGGTCGGTTCTGAAAGACCCGGATGCGCATATGGTCCTGCCGGAAATTATCTCGAAAGAGCCGCTTGGTCCGGTCGTGCGCCACGGTGATAACACGTGGGGCGATATAGCACGTTGGGTTCGCAATGCGTTGGTAGTCGCGGAAGAACTCGGTGTGACGCAAGGCAATGTCGATCAAATGAAGAACTCGGACAATCCCGAGATCAAGCGTCTCTTGGGCGAAGAAGGTGACTTCGGTAGCTTCCTCGGCCTGAACAAGGATTGGGCCTATCAGGTCATTAAATCGGTTGGAAATTATGGCGAAATCTATGACCGCCATATTGGTCCGAACACGCCAATCGGCCTCGATCGTGGCGTAAACAATCTTTGGACTAAGGGCGGCATCATCTACGCAGCGCCTTTTCGTTGATTCAAAAGTCGGTTTAAATCGGCAAATGAGCACACACCCGACCTGCCGAAGCGCGGCAGGTCGGGTTATGCGTTCCAATAAGAAAAAAGATCACCGCGCTGCGAATTTTAAGAGTGGGGGTTCGGCATGGCGGTCGGCGTAAAAGAGGGTGGTAGCGGCACCGGCGGTGTACGCTGGTGGTACGATCCCAAAGTACGAGCATTTATTTTTCAAGCGGCGTTCGTTCTCGCGCTGGCCAGCGTAGTAGTCTTCATCGTTCTCAATACGATGCAAAATCTTGAGAAGCGCGGCATTAAGGCCGGCTTCGACTTTCTCGACAATCCTGCCGGTTTTGAAATTCCGTTGACCTTAATTCCGTACTCTGTCGAAGGCGGATCAACACACGGTGCGGTTTTTGTCGTTGGCTTGCTCAACACATTACTAATTTCGATAATGGGGATCGTTCTGGCGACGATCATCGGCTTCGTTCTGGGCGTGTTGAGATTATCCAGCAATTGGCTGATATCACGGCTGGTCGGGGTTTATATAGAGACGATCAGAAACGTGCCGTTGCTGCTGCAGTTTCTGTTCTGGCATTTCGCGGTGTTCCAAGCCTTGCCACTCGTGCGCGCATCTTTTCCAATTTTCGATACCTTCTATATTCACAACCGTGGTCTCACAGGCCCGAACCCGGTACCCGAATCCGGATTTATGTATGTTGTGATTTCCGTCTTCATCGCGATTGCGGCGATCGGATATATGAAAGGCTGGTCGCGCAAACGGCAAGATGCAACGGGCCAGCAATTCCCTGTTCTTTGGACGTCTCTTGGTATCCTTATCGGATTTCCTCTTCTCGTATCAGCGGTTCTCGGTTTCCCGTTGACCTGGGAATATGCGACGCTGGGCCGCTTCCGATTCACGGGTGGGTTGGAAATGCCGATTGAATTGTTCTCCGCCTTGGCTGCGTTGACGATCTACACTTCGGCATTTATTGCCGAGATTGTTCGGTCTGGAATTTTGGCGATTTCTCAGGGTCAATCGGAAGCGGCTCATGCATTGGGGTTGCGCCAAGGGCCGACCTTGCGCCTTGTAATCATCCCGCAGGCGCTGCGGGTCATCGTGCCGCCGCTAATCAGTCAGTATCTCAATTTGACCAAAAATTCCTCGCTTGGTATCGCCATCGGCTATGCCGACCTGTTTAATGTCTTCGGCGGCATATCGCTTAATCAGACCGGCCAGGCTTTAGAGATCATCGCCATGTGTATGTTGGTCTACCTGACCTTCAGTCTGCTGATTTCTTTGTATATGAACTGGTATAACAGACAAATCTCGCTGGTGGAGAGGTGATGCCATGAGCGATACAACAAACATTCCCAATCGTGTGTTCGTTCGCGAAGAAAACATTCCGCAAGCACCGCCACCGATTTCAACATCCGGCATTATAGGATGGCTGCGCCAGAACCTTTTTTCCTCTCCGTTGAACGCCGTTTTAACCATTCTGAGTTTCTATCTCCTATATACGGTTTTGCCACCGTTGATCGATTGGGTGTTTCTCACGTCGGTTTGGACCGGAGATAGTAATCAGGATTGTAAGGGAATCGAAGGGGCATGTTGGGCCATTATTCCCAATAGGTTCGGACAGTTCATCTACGGTTTCTATCCGGAAGCGCAGCGTTGGCGGGTAAATCTGACCTTTGTTTTGTTCTGCCTGAATTTGCTTCCGATCTTGTCGGACCGGATTCCCGGTAGAGCGTTTGCCGCAGTTTTTATCGTCGCGATCTTCCCGATCATAGGCTATGTCCTGATGTACGGTGCCTTTGGATTGCCGATTGTCCCAACAAATCAATGGGGCGGATTGATGTTGACCTTGGTGTTGGCATCGGTCGCGATCTTGTTCTCTCTACCGCTCGGCATTCTGTTGGCGCTCGGGCGGCGCTCGGAAATGCCGGTCATCAGGACGATTTGTATTGCCTTCATCGAATTGTGGCGGGCAGTGCCCTTGATCACGGTCCTGTTTATGGCATCATTCATGCTGCCGCTCTTCGCACCGGAAGGCGTGAGCTTTAATGAGCTGATGCGCGCTTTGATCGGGTTCACGATGTTCTCGTCCGCCTATATGGCGGAAGTTATTCGCGGCGGGTTGCAGGCCATACCGAAAGGGCAGAACGAGGCTGCACAGGCACTTGGTCTGAATTATTGGCAAAGTATGCGGCTGATCATTTTGCCGCAGGCGCTGAAGATCGTCATTCCCGGCATCGTCAATACTTTCATAGGACTCTTTAAAGATACGTCGCTGGTTTCAATCATTGGACTCTTCGATCTGTTACTCGTCGCCAAGTCGTCGGTGACCGATGCTAAATGGCTTGGCCTCGAACACGAAGCTTATACCTTTGTTGCCGTCATATATTTCGTGTTCTGTTTCAGCATGTCGCGATACAGCCTTTGGCTCGAGCGGAAGCTCGATACCGGTCACCGTTGAGCGAGGAGAAATAACATGAGTGAAAACACCAGCGCAGTACGCCCGCCGAGCGTCTCTGAACTCTCGGATGAACCGGTCATCCAAATCAACGGTATGAACAAATGGTTTGGTCACTTTCACGTGCTGCGCGATATCGACCTGACGGTTTATCGCAACGAGCGGATCGTCATTTGCGGGCCCTCAGGCTCCGGTAAATCGACGTTGATTCGTTGCATTAACCGGCTGGAAGAGCACCAGAAGGGATCGATTATTGTTGATGAGATAGAGCTGACGGATGATCTTAAGCAGATCGATAGCGTGCGCCGGGAAGTCGGTATGGTGTTCCAGCACTTCAATCTGTTTCCGCATCTGACAGTCTTGGAGAATTGCACCTTGGCGCCGATTTGGGTTCGTAAGACACCAAAGGCCGAAGCTGAAGAAATCGCGATGGAATATCTCACGCGGGTTAAAATTCCGGAGCAGGCTTTAAAGTTTCCGGGGCAATTATCGGGCGGTCAGCAACAGCGTGTCGCCATCGCGCGATCGCTTTGTATGCGACCGAAGATCATGTTATTCGATGAGCCCACGTCAGCCCTAGATCCGGAAATGATCAAGGAGGTGCTCGACGTGATGGTCGATCTCGCGGAGACGGGCATGACGATGTTGGTGGTGACCCACGAGATGGGCTTTGCCCGTCAAGTTGCGCACCGGGTGATCTTCATGGATGACGGCCAAGTTGTGGAGCAGAATGAGCCGGAAGAATTCTTTGGCAATCCACAATCGGATCGCACGAAACTTTTCCTCAGCCAAATCTTGTCGCACTAGCGGTCCATACGACGAATGAAAATTGTGATATTTGGTGTCGGTGCAGTCGCTGGTTTTGTGGCTGGCCGGCTGGCACGGTCAGGTCATGCACCAACCCTGGTCGCGCGTGGCGAGCGTCTTGTGGCGTATCGGCAAAACGGCCTCAAGCTCATCGATCTCGATTACGAATCCCAGCATGAACTTGCGGCAACCGACGACACTGTATCACTGGGACCACAAGACATCGTCTTGATTGGCGCCAAAGCACATGCGATTCCCGGTGCCATCGATCAAATTACACCGTTATTAGGACCCGATACCGTCGTCGTTCCGATGATCAACGGCATTCCGTTTTGGTACTTCCATGGAATTCCGAGCGATGGCCGAAAACGCCATCTAGATGCAGTCGATCCGGGTGGCAAAGCGTGGGCTGGGCTCGGTGTCGAGCGAGTGTTAGGGTGTATCGTGTACGTTATGAATACGTCGCCCGCACCCGGGGTCGTTCAGAACCACGGGCAGGAAGCGAAATTAGCGCTCGGTGAGCCGACCGGCAGTTCGAGCGCGCGTGCGGAAGCAATTTCCGGACTTCTGACAGGCGCCGGATTTGACGCGCCGATATCCGCCGATATCCGCCGAGACCTTTGGATTAAACTGTGGGGTAATCTCTCTGGAAACTCTATCAGTGCCATCGCGGAAGGGAGTTGTTTGGTCCTGGGCAGCGACCCGGAAATCCGCGCGACGATGGCGAAAATGATGCGCGAATCTGTGGCTGTGGCGGCAGCCTATGGCGTCGAACTGGCGGCAGATGAAACTTCGTTGGAGGAAGGGATCGAGCGTCGAATTGAGTATTTCCGTAATCTCGGCGATGTACCGACTTCCATGCTGCAGGACTACCGGTCAGGTCGAACCTTGGAGCTTGATCCGATTGTGGGGGCGGTGAGGGAGATGGGAGAGATGGCGGGCGTCCCGACGCCGACGATCGACACGGTCTATGCGTTGGCTCGCAAAAAGGCGGAGATCAAAGGCCTTTATCAGCCACTCACGGGATCGGGTAGCTAACCCCGGTCTGCGGTTCGTCCCCTACATCGCGCGCCCGCGGCCGGATCAGTTCCGGTAAGTGGTATTGTTCTTGTGCATGCGCCAACCAACCAGCACTTCGGCTAATAGCGAAAATCGCGAAACGGCTGGTCTCCGGCAATGAAAGCGATCCAAAGAAGCATGGGATCGATAATGCTGCCCTTTTGACAGGGGCGGCACCCGTATTTAACGAGGCGCATTGGCGCCACTGCAATAAGCTCGGCGTCATTGTACCCAATCTGGGGCGAGGCCATGCCGCCGATTTCCTGGCGATGTTGGGGCTTAATCATGAGGCGAGAGCCGCACTTGCTTTGGAACGTTGCCTGATCACCGTTGCTGAACACGTTATGAATGCTTCGACCTTTACGGCCCGCGTGGTGTCGTCAACACAGGCTGGGGAAATTTCATCCGTTGTCGCTGCGTTATGTGCGTTGAAAGGACCATTACATGGAGGCGCTCCCAGACCGGTATTGGACATGCTGGACGAAATTGCGAGCAAAGCGAACATCATGCCATGGATTCATGTCACCCTTGAGGATGGCTACCGTCTCATGGGGTTCGGGCATCGCGTCTACCGGACACGCGATCCTCGGGCTGATGTGTTGAAGGAAATCGTCCGCGACCTCAAAAATTCATCGGATCGGGTCGCCTTTGCCGAAGCGGTCGAGAACGGCGTCTTGGAGACGCTGGCGGCGCGATACCCCGATCGTCACCTCGATACCAATGTCGAGTTCTATACCGCCTCGATGCTCGATGGAATTGGCTTGCCGCGTGCGCTGTTCACACCGCTGTTTGCCATGCGCCGGGTCATTGGTTGGTGAGGCCATATTGAGGAGCAGGTTGCCAGCGGACGTCTCATCCGTCCGGCTTCATCCTATGTGGGTGATCTACCGGAAGGTGCGGCGGTACTTCAATTGGCAGACAAACTAAAGGCTTCGTCGAGTGCGGCGAGTGCATTCAGTGCGGGCGGAAATCCGCCATAGGGCGCTGTCTGCATAACCGCCTCGACGACTTCTTCTTTGGTGAGGCCAACATTCAAGGCCGATTGTCCAAACTTCTGAAGCTGGCTGTCCAAGCGTAAGACCGTGAAGGAGGCGACCGCGCAAATCATGCGTTGCCGTCGATCCAATCCTGCACGATGCCAGAGCCAACCATAACCGTATTGAATTGCCATTGTATAGAGGCCGCCTGTCGTCGGGTTATCCGGCGATGCATAGCCCTTGGTGCCGCGATCGCCATGCAAGGCGGCCAGCATCTTCCCACCCATTTCGGAAAACTCTTCCAAGGATTCATCCCCGTCCACTTCGACCTCTACCGACACGCCTTCGGCGGCGAAGACTTCATGCGCGATATTCATGGCGTTCTCCGCGGTCGGAAAACCGCCGTAGAGACCTGCCTGCACGAAGATTTCCAAAATAGAGCGGGGCGCCAAACCGACCTTCAGTGCCCCTCGGACATGGCGGCGCAATTGCGGTTCGTTCTGTTGCAACATCAGTCCCGAAAGAACGCAAATGTAGCGTTCCTCCAAGGGCAGGACATCACGCGCCCAGATGCCGCCATATAGTGCTTCTGAGACCATGCGTTGATATCCAGGTGCGGTGTCAGCATCACTACCCTTGGCGTCGATACGGTTGCGGATGGCGTCTCCCCGCTGTTTCAGGTTGCTGCGCGTGGCCATGATGTCTACCCCTGTGTGTGTTGTCGCTTAAAGTCCGGCGTCATCCAACCAACGACCGAATGCCAATCGGGCACCAGGCTCCAGTTCTGGAGCCGCCGCTGCCGTATCGGCCCGCAGACCTTGGACGTTAATCCCGTCGGTGGTGGATATCTCCAATGTATGCCCGATGAACCAGCTCTCCAAATTCTCCAAGCTAGCTTCCAAATGGAATTGCAACCCTAATGCATAATTTTCAATGCTAAAGGCCTGGTTTTGAACAAGGTCAGTCGATGCAAGCAACGTGGCTCCGTGCGGCAGGTCAAATGTGTCACCGTGCCAATGCAGTACCGGTGCTCCGCCGATATCGCCGAGAAGCGAAAACTTACCAGGGTTCGTGAGTTGCAATGGCTTCCAGCCGATTTCCTTGGCTAAACCTGGATAGACCTCGGTTCCGAGAGAAGCGGCCATGATTTGGCAGCCGAGGCAAATGCCAATCGTCGGTTTCCGTGCTGCGAGACGACGAGCGGTGAATGCCACTTCAGCATTGAGGAACGGATAGGCGTCACGTTCGTAGACGCCAATCGGGCCGCCTAGAATTACTACAAGATCGTCGGCCTGGGGGTCAATATCGTCTAACAGGTCGACGCCCATATCGAGGTAGCGAATCTCATGGCCGCGTTGCTCCAGAATACCTTCCAGCAGGTCCAGATGCTCGAACCCGACATGTCGTATGGCGAGTGTGCGCATCAGAACAGATCGAGTTGGCTTTGGGCCGGCGGTGCCGGCGGGGAGAGCGGCTCAGTTTGATCGACAAGTTTGGGACTGTCATTTTGCACTTTATTGACCAAGGTTGCGACAGGCCACGCCTCGGTCGACCCAGAATAAGGCACCATCAATGGGCCAACATCTTTCACGTCACCCGTTAGCCAGGTTTCGTACGTTTGGGGCGGCAATATGACTGGCATCCGGTGATGGATGGTCATCAGCGCTTCCGTCGCTTCTGTGGTCACGACGGCGCACGTCTCCCAATGATCACCGTCGCCACCTTCCCATCGTTCCCAAATACCGGCAAAGGCGAACGGTGTTCCGTCTTCGAGTTGGATGTAATAGGGCTGCTTGATACCTTTACCCTCGGATTTCCATTCATAAAATCCGTTTGCAGGAATCAAGCAACGCCTGCGCTGGAAAGCGGCCCGAAACGATGGCTTTTCGGAGACGGTCTCGCTCCGGGCATTGATCATGCGGTTGGCTGTCGTTGGATCTTTCACCCAAGAGGGCACCAGACCCCAATTGAAACCGGCCAATTGTCTGACCGTACCCGCGTCGTTGATACGCACTGCTGGAATATCTTGCCCCGGGGCAACGTTATACCGCGCCGCGAGGTTCGGCTGGGCATCGAAGCCAAACAATTCGCGCATGCTGTCGATGGGCATGATCAGGGTATAGCGTCCACACATGGAGATTATATTGCCGAATTCGAACCCTTAAAACACGTCGAATTCCGTGCTATCTTGAATAAGGATGGGTAGCAAAGTTTATCTCGTGTGGGACGATGTCGCGCGATAAGGCGGCGGTGCATTTATTTACCGCCGAAATCTCCGAGACGCTGCTTGAGTTTTATCGAGCTGTGTATCGGGAACGGAGGCTTTATTTTTCCCGTATGAACGCGAACCTCATTTCCTTCGTCAATACGATCGAGCGCTTTATGTTGCGCTGACCGACGGAGGTAATGACGTATCGCGAATAATTGTCGGTTGTTACCCATTGAGTTTCCGCTGAAAACCAGATCAATTCCTTTCGGAATGATCGAGGCTCAAAATGAAAATACACGAACTGAATGTCTGGCCGTCTGCGGCATCTCATGCCCGAGAGGACGAACTTTCTTGGCAATTGGCGGCGCTCGCAGTTGATCCGGTTCCCGTTGAAGAAGCGGTGGTCGAGATGTTAGGCAATCGTATCATCGATAACGCCTCAGTGGCGATCGCATCGCTGGAGCGTCGACCGGTCGCGAATGCACGCCAGCAGGCATTGGCGCATCCGCGCGTTGGCGGGGCGACCCTTTATGGTCTATCGAAAGATTGCCTGGTCTCCGCAGAGTGGGCGTCTTGGGCCAATGGAGCGGCGGTGCGTGAGCTGGATTATCACGACACCTATTTGGCGGAAGAATACTCCCATCCGGGCGACAACATTCTGCCGCTGCTCGCGGTGGCGCAGCAGACTGGGTGCAGTGGTGCGGACTTGGTACGCGGCTTGGCGACCGCTTACGAAATACACATAGACCTGGTGAAGGCGATCTCGTTGCACAAACACAAGATCGATCATGTGGCGCATTTGGGCCCGGCCGCGGCGGCGGGTATCGGGACCATGCTCGACCTGCCGGTTGAGATTATCTATCAGGCCATAAATCACGTGCTGCATGTGACGACCTCGACTCGTCAATCGCGCAAAGGGCAAATTTCCAGCTGGAAGGCCTATGCGCCCGGTCATGCGACGAAACTCGCGGTGGAGGCGGTTGATCGTGCGATGCGCGGCGAAACCGGTCCTGCGCCGATTTACGAGGGGGAAGACGGCGTTGTCGCTTGGCTACTTGACGGCAAGGATGCGGCTTACAAAATTCCCTTACCGGAGAGGGGAGAGCCAAAGCGTGCAATACTGGAGAGCTTCACCAAAGAGCATTCGGCGGAATACCAGGCGCAGGCTTTGATCGACCTTGCCCGGCGCATGCGCCAAGACATATCGGGCATTTCAGCGGTAGAGCGCGTCGTCATTCACACCAGCCATCACACCCATGCGGTAATCGGTAGCGGCGCAAACGATCCGCAAAAGTACGATCCCGACGCCAGCCGCGAGACGCTGGATCATTCGATACCGTACATCTTTGCAGTGGCGCTGGAGGATGGCGGCTGGCATCACATTGAGTCCTACACGCCTGAACGCGCACATAAACCGGGAACGGTGGCACTGTGGCGCAAGGTGGAGACGCGGTTCGATGCAAACTGGGAAGCCCGCTACCACGATCCGGATCCAAAGAAGAAGGCGTTTGGCGGGCGGGTGGAAATTACTCTTCAAGATGGGCGCGTGCTGGTGGATGAAATCGCCGTCGCCGACGCGCATCCGGCAGGGGCTCGGCCCTTCGAGCGGAAGAATTACATCGAAAAGTTCGAAACACTTGCCGCGTACGCGATCGGCGATGCGGAGCGGAGTCGATTTGTCGAAGTGGCAGGTCGTGTGGCGGACTTGGG
Source organism: uncultured Rickettsiales bacterium (assembly GCA_913046825.1). The sequence continues at coordinate 37,212 of CAJWTF010000010.1, forward strand.
GTCGGATGACCTCTTGGGTTTGACGCCGGTAGCGGACCGATTGAACTTACTGGCAGGACCGGATGGACGCGGCATTTTTGACGCATAGGAGATAGGTCATGGGTGATTTGAAAATCAGCATCGCGACGAACGACTACGACCGCACGCGCGCTTTGAAGGATGGCAGGGTCAAGGTTGATGGATGTGATGTCACCTATCTAAATATGCTGCCGGAAGAGCTGTTCTTTCGCGCTGTCCGCTACGCGGAATTCGATGTGACGGAACTCTCGTTTTCGACCCATATGTTGCAGACCCAACGGGGCGACGCGCAGTATCTCGGTATCCCCGTTTTCCTCTCACGTGTCTTCCGGCATTCCGGGTTCTATATCCGGACGGATCGCGGCATCGAGACCGGTGCCGACCTGAAAGGCAAGACTATCGGCGTGCCGGAATACCAGATGACTGCCGCAGTATGGCAACGCGGTATTCTGAAAGACGAATTCGGCATTGAACCCTGGGAGGTTGCCTGGCGAACCGGCGGCCTTGAGGAAACCGGTCGGGAAGAGCGCACGCCGATCAATTTGCCTGAAAAGTTTGATTGCCAACGTATTGGTCCCGATCAGACGCTCTCGGAAATGCTTGAATTGGGGGAACTCGATGCGGTGATCTGTCCCCCGGTTCCGTCATGTTTGCAGCGAGGTGCCGCGAATGTAGGCCGTCTCTGGCCGAATTTCCGCGCGGCGGAGCAGGATTACTTTCGCCGCTCCGGCATTTTCCCAATCATGCATATTTTGGGTGTGGAAAAATCGCTCGCGGCCAAATATCCATGGCTACCGGCAAATCTCTATAAGGCATTCCGGCACTCAAAAGACTTGGCATTTACGGATTTGGAAGCTCAGGGCGCATTGAAGGTATCGCTCCCGTGGGTCACCGCCGAGCTGGAAGAGACGCGGGCACTCATGGGTCCGGATGTTTGGTCATACGGGGTCGAGGACAATCGAACGGCAATCGAGGCGGTTATTCGATATTCGGCGGAACAAAGCCTGACTGAACCCGGCCTCAAACTGGAAGACCTGTTTGCGGAAACCACACTGCAAACGGCGCGGAGCTGAGCTTCTAACCGGATATAGACAATGACCTATATCCAATACGGCATATGAGATTGGAGTAAGAGATGGAGCTAACCACCAAGACGGCGGAAATCGCGAAATTATTAGTGGCGCGTGGTGAGACGGTGGCGGTCGGTGAGAGTTCGGCGGGCGGATTGGTCTCGGCCTCGTTGCTCGCGGTGCCGGGGGCGTCCAAATATTTCATGGGCGGTGGTGTCATTTATACGCACCGGGCGCGCAAACGCCTCACGGAGATCGACTTTAAAAATCACCCCGGTGTGCGGTCATCCAGCGAGCCCTATGCGAGGCTGCTGGCAAAAAGCATGCGGGAGAGGTTGAGCGCGACTTGGGGCTTGGCCGAGACCGGGGCTTCCGGGCCGACTGGCAACAGCTATGGCGATGACTCGGGGCACACTTGTGTCGCGGTGGACGGACCGGTGTGTGACGTCCGAACCTTGGAGACCGCGTCGGCGGACCGTGAAGCCAATATGTGGGCTTTCACCGACGAAGCATTGGACATCTTCATTGAATGCCTGAAACGGGCGCCCTGATCGTCTGAATGTTTGGCCAACGAATTAAACGGAAAGAAGACCCGGGACTATTACGGGGTGACGGTTGGTTTGCGGACGACATTCAGTTGCCCGGCATGCTACACGCCCATTTCGTGCGCAGCCCGTTGGCGCACGCACGGATCACCGGAATTGATACGGCGGAAGCGCTGACCCTGAACGGCGTTGTGGCGATCTACACGCTCGTCGACCTGTTGCCGCATTTAACCGGTGAGCGCGTACCCGTCGAAATGCCGGCACTGGCCATCCGTCACCGCATCGACCCTTATGTATTGGCGAAGAACGAAGTGTGCCATGTGGGTGACCCTGTCGCATTGGTAATCGCGGAGAGCAAGCAGGTGGCCGAAGATGCCGCCGGCATCGTTTGGGTCGATTATGATCCGCTTCCGGCTTGTGTTGATCCACGGGCCGCCTTGGCGACGGGTGCACCACAAGTACGCGCCGACGTCGCAGACAATTTAGTAGCTGCTTTTGACGTGACATACGGCGACTCTGATGCGGCGTTTGTGATGGCACCGCATGTCTTCAAGGAAGAGATCCAAATCCACAAAGGTGGCGGCCATGCCATGGAGTGCCGGGCGCTTGTTGCTGATTACGATCCGTCGCGCAGGCATCTAACTGTCTGGAATGCAACGCAAATGCCGCACCGGGCTCAGATGATTTTGACCCGATGCCTTGGCATGGCGGAGGCAGATGTCCGTGTGGTGCCACCCGATGTCGGAGGCGGGTTTGGGCCGAAGTTTGTTTTTTATTCGGAAGAAGTCTCCGTGCCCTTGGCATCTAAATTATTGGGACGGCCGGTAAAGTGGATAGAAGATCGTCGCGAGCATTTTACGGCGACAACTCAGGAACGCGATCAATTTTGGAGTGTTGAAGTTGCAGCTGATGAGAATGGCTGCTTGATTGGTATTCGGGGAGACTTGGTGCACGATCATGGCGCCTATACGCCCTACGGTTTGGTAATGGCACAAAATTCGGCAAGCAACCTCTTGGGCCCCTATAAACTGCCGAACTATGACCTCAAAGTTCGGATGGCGCTGACCAATCTCATCCCGGCGACCCCGACGCGGGGGGCCGGTCGACCGCAAGGCACGTTTGTCATGGAACGCTTGTTGGACCGGGTCGCTCGTGAGCTCAACCTGGATCGAGCGGAAGTGCGGCGGCGCAATTTCATCGCCGCCGATGAGATGCCCTATGCGACGCCGGTGGTCACCCGAGACGGCAAGGCGATGACCTATGACAGTGGTGACTATCCAGGTGCCCAAGCGATGGTCTTGGAGAAATCCTCCTATGAGGGGTTCGAGGCTCGGCGTGAAGTAGCCCGCACGGAGGGGAAGTACCTGGGGTTCGGGCTTGCTAATTATGTTGAAGGTACGGGGCGGGGACCATTCGAATCAGCTGTAGTGCGCGTTGGTCCCTCTGGCGTGGTGACGGTCGAGACCGGTGCGACCTCTCAGGGGCAGGGCATCGAGACTGCGCTGGCGCAAATTGCGGCGGGGGAAATTGGCGTGGCGCTTTCGGATGTGAAAGTATCGATGGGAGATACGGCAGTGGTGCCCTACGGGCTTGGCGCCTTTGCCAGCCGTCAAGCAGTTACGGCCGGATCATCCGTTTACGTGGCCGCGCAGGAAGTGCGTGCAAAGGTACTCGAGGCCGCGTCGCATATGCTGGAAGCCTCCGTCGGCGATTTGGAGATCTTCGCCGGGGACGTGCGGATCAAGGGGTCGGATCGATCGCTTCCCATCGGCGATGTCGCCGCGGCGCTTGCTGGACAGCCAGGTTACGCGATACCGGGCGGCCTACCGCCGGGGCTGGAATCACGGATCAATTTCGAGGTCGATAGCATATCCTACTGCAACGGCAGCCATGCCTGTGAGGTATTGGTAGACCCCGAGACGGGAGCCGTTGAGATTGTGCGCTACGTCGTTGTTCATGATTGTGGTCGCATGATCAATCCGACCTTAGTTGAGGGTCAAATTATTGGCGGAGTGGCGCATGGGATCGGCAATGCACTGATGGAACGCATGGTCTACGATCCCGACGGACAGCCGCTCACCGCGAACTATGGGGAGTATCTGCTGCCGACTGCGCCGGAAATACCGCGCATCGAGATTTTCCATATGGAATCACCGACACCGCTGAATCCTCTCGGTGTAAAGGGAACGGGTGAAAGCGGCACTGTTCCGGCGGCGGCGTGTATTGTCTCCGCCATCGAAGATGCGCTGTCGTCTCTCAATTTACGGGTTGGCGAAGCTCCCGTCACACCGGAGCGAATCATGGAATTGTTGCATCACGGTCCTGATATATCCCTCTAGCGTCCGAGTGGTGCTGCCTCTTTATTGGCCTTCCCAAAGTTTAAGGGTAAGTTCCGTAGTTCCCGAGATCATTGTTTCTGGCTTGTGGCATCGGACGCATGGTCAACGGAAATCTGATGCACCGGAATCGGCTTTATTCCGGATTGGTGCTTTTCGTACTCGCGCTCACTCATTTCATCAATCATGCTTTTGGATTGATCTCGATCGAGGCGAAGATGGCAGTGCAGGAGTTGCTTAAAAAGAACGGAATACCGCCCAACGTCCAACTGGCCTGCCAATGCCGCCCTAAAAGCGACGTTCGCATTCAGCGATTGCTCCCGCATGGCGCCGATGCATCGGCGGTTCAGCAATCGGTCGATGCGTTCGACAATAGGGTCGATATGAACATCGCGGCTCTATTCGCAGATATTCGTGATTTTACGAAATTTGTGGGACGGAAATTATGCTACGACTTGGTTTTTCTGTTGAACGAATATCTTCGAGCGATGGATGAATGTATCACCCGCGAAGGCGGGCGCATTGATAAGTTTATCGGCGATGGAATCATGGCGCTATTCGGCCTCGACGGTGATCCTCAAACGGCTTGCGAGGATGCATTAGCCGCCGCTCGCACGGTGAGCGAGGGTTTGCAGAAGCTCAATATCGCGCTGGAGAACGATTTATCGCTACGACTCTGCATCGGAATACATTTTGGTTACGCGATTTTCGGTAAAATGGGATATGAATCGGTCTCTTCGTAGACGGCTATCGGAGATATCGTCAATACGGCGAGCAGCCTCGAAAGCGCCACGAAGGAATTCAAGGCGGAATTTATCGTCTCGGAAGATGTGGTAAAAACCAGGGGCGCAAATTTATCTGCGTTTCAACGTCAAGAACTCTCTGTCCGCGGGCGAGAGGATCCCCTTAATGTCTATGTGGTTGAGCGCGCCCACATGTTGCCGGTGAGAACGCCGAAGGAGCCGAATACGGTTGAGGGTAATTGGTTGTCTGTACTGATGCCAAATTTCTTGTGACGACTAACCGCTAATTGCACCCGACGCCTAGGTCATTGCGGCAAAGCGTTTCGTGTGGTGATCCTGGTCGCCAAAGGTCAGGTCGATCATCGTCAGACGTTTGAAGTAGTGACCAACCTTCAACTCGTCAGTCATACCCATACCGCCATGCATCTGGATCGAGTTCTGGCCAACAAACCGGGCACTTTTGCCAATTTGCGCCTTCGCGGCGGCAATTGACCTTGCGCGCTCTTCTGCGTCGTCACTGTCCATCATGGCGGTGGCGACATAAGCCATGGAGCGGGCTTCCTCACAATTTATCAGAATGTCGACCATCCGGTGCTGCAGCACTTGGAACTTGCCGATCGGCTGGCCGAATTGCTCGCGGGTTTTGATGTACTCGTTGGTCTCTTCCTTGAGGACATCCATGCAGCCGACAGCCTCGGCGCAAAGCGCCGCGATGGCGAACTCCGCGACCCGCTCAATAATCGCATGACCGCCATCAATATTGCCGATGACCGCGTCGGCGCCGACTTGGACTCCGGCGAACTCGATCTCGGAAGCCCGTAGGGCGTCGTTCGTGGTGTAATCGCGCCGAGAGACGCCGGACGCGCCGGAATCCACGAGGAAAAGAGTGATGCCATTGTTATCCCGACTATCGCCTGACGTTCTGGCGGTGACGATGATCTTGTCGGCAGCCGCCGCCCCGAAAACGACACCCTTGGCGCCGGTGATAGTGTAGCCGTCGCCGGATTTCTCGGCTTTGGTTTCCACATCGTGCAGATCGAACCGCGCTTGGCGTTCGGCATAGGCGAAAGCCAGTTTTAAGCCACCTTCGGCGAGTTTTGGGAGAAGCTCTTCTTTTTGCGCATCGCTGCCGCCCTGCATGATCAGGTTCGCGCCGAGAACGACCGTCGCGAAGAATGGTTCCAGCACGAGGCCGCGCCCGAAACCTTCCATGATGACCATGGTCTCCGTGCCGCCGCCGCCAATACCACCGAATTCTTCCGGCAACGCGACCGCGAGCCAGCCGAGTTCGGCCATCTGTTTCCAGTTGTCTTCGCCGTACCCATCATTCGAGTTGGCAAATTCACGTCGTGATTCGAATTCGTAGTTTTCACGGACAAATCGATCGACGCTGTCCTTGAGTAGCTGTTGTTCTTCGGTAAGCGAAAAGTCCATTTTTCTAACCCTGTGTCAGGCAGTTACGTTCGTTTGGCTTCGGCTCAAAGCCCCAAAACCATTTTGGCCATTATGTTTTTTTGTATCTCATTGGTCCCGCCGTAAATCGATGTCTTGCGGACATTGAAATAGGAGGGCGATAGACTTGGCGCGATCTCCGGGCCGATGGGGTCTTCGTTCCAACCATATTCCATGGATTCAGGAATGTAGGGATGGGCGTACATGCCCATGGCCTGCATTGAGAGTTCTGTGAGCTCCTGCTGTATTTCAGTACCTCGAATTTTCAGCAAGCTGACCTCTGCTCCGGGGCCGCAACCCTGGGATTCCGACATGAGATATCGGAGCTCGGTATACTCGAGGGTTTTGAGCTTTATCTCAACATCGGCGATGGCGCGTCGGAAATCGGTGTCCTCGATCATCGGGCGCCCACCTGATTGTTCTTCCGCCGCAATTTGTTTTAGACGCCGTAACCGGGCCTTGGAATATCCAACCCGCGCGATGCTTGATCGTTCGTTCCCAAGTAGGAATTTGGCATAGGTCCAACCCTTGTTCTCTTCCCCTACGCGGTTCTCCATTGGGACACGGACGTCGGAGAAAAAAGTGCTGTTGATCTCTCGGCCGCCGTCGATGGTAATAATCGGTTGGACCTCGATGCCCGCCGTATTCATGTCGATTAGCAAGAAAGAAATACCTTCTTGGCGTCTTCCTGCGTTCGATGTCCGCACGAGGCAAAATATCTGATCGGCCCATTGGGCATAAGTGGTCCAGGTCTTTTGACCGTTGACGATGTAATGATTACCGTCCGGTACCGCCTTGGTCTGCAGTGAAGCCAGGTCCGAGCCGGCGCCGGGTTCGGAATAGCCTTGGCACCAGAATTCTTCGCCCGAGAGGATTTTAGGCAGGTAGAGTTTTTTCTGTGCGTCCGTCCCAAAGGTATAGATAACGGGACCGACCATTGTGAGGCCAAAGGGGCTCAACGCGGGGGCATGGCAACGTGCCAATTCCTCTCCGAATATGTAGCGCCGCACCGCATCCCATTCGCAGCCGCCGTGCTCTTTTGGCCAATTCGGCGCGGCCCAGCCCCTCTCGAATAGAATTTCATGCCAGCGCCGCACATCTTCCTTTTCAACCTTGAGACCTCGGCGGCCTTTTTCCTGGATATCGAGCGGCAAGTTTCCTTCAATGAAGGTACGAACTTCGCTCTGGAACGCGGTATGTTCGGCGGAAAATTGCAGATCCATCGGGGTGCCTTTGGTTCGGCTAAATGGGGATTCTTGATTGCCTTCAACTCTGGTAGAGGCATATAGCATATTGATGCGGCGGGAAAAGCCCGAAGCCACCGTGAATGGGGAGATATCATGGGATACGATGCACCCTTCGCCGGCCTGAGGGTCGTGGATATCAGCCAAGGGGTTTCCGGGCCCTATGCCGGGATGTTGATGGCGCAATACGGCGCAGATGTAGTAAAGGTCGAACCTCTCGAGGGTGAATGGGGGCGATTCATAAGCCGCGACTACGATAAACACTCGGCTTTTTCCGTTGTAACGAACTTAGGTAAGCGGAGCGTGGCCCTCAATTTGAAGAGTGAGGAGGGGAAAGACGCGGTTCGTAGGCTCCTGGAAGACGCGGATGTGTTCATTGAGAATTTCCGACCAGGTGTGACCAATCGCCTCGGTTTCTCCTATGAAGAGGTCTCGAAGATAAGTTCGAAGGTCATTTATCTTTCGATCTCCGGTTTCGGAAACGGCGGGCCTCTGCGCGAACGCCCGGCGATGGACCCGGTACTGCAGGCCTTTTGCGGCTTGATGTCGGTCAACCAGGGGGAGGACGGTATTCCTCATCGCATTGGCGTCGTTATTTGCGACATGGCGACCGCACTTTATGGGTTTCAGGCCCTGACGACGGCGCTATATGCGCGCCGCGATGAGGAGAAGGGCTGCTTGATCGAGACCAATTTAATGCAGGGTGCCGTCTGTTTGGGTGCGATCCGTATGATGATGGTGAACCTGGAGCAAGGCGCCTACGTCGTTGGACGGGTGCCGGCGGGCGTGTTCGAAGCGAAGGACGGCTATATCACTATCCTGATGTATAAGGACGATGAGTTCCCCAAGCTGTGTGAATTGTTGGGCCTACCGCTGATCGGTGCGGATCCGCAATACGCGACGAATGCGCAACGGGTCGAACACGAAGCGGAAATCATGCCGTTGATCTGCGATGCCTTTAAGCTTCATAGCTGCAAGGCGCTCTCCGAAAAACTGACCGAAGCGCGGATCCTACACGAGCGGGTGAATAATTATGTCGAGTTCCTGGACCACCCCCAGGTACAAGAGACCGGATTGGTATCCTGGCTCGATCACGCAGGTGTAGGCCGGGTCCCGGTGCCGAATGTACCGGGTCTGAAGCCGTTCGATGCGCGCGGCGACAAGGCGTCGTCTCCGGGGGTCGGTGAACATAGTCGTGAGGTTTTGAGTGACCTTGGTTACACTAGCGAACAGATCGACGATTTCGCTGCGCGAAAGATCACTTTGGCGTAATGAAGTTTACGAGACGTGGGCAGAAACTTGCTCGAACGACTGAGGTGCGGCTGGTTGCCGATGCGGTGGGCGGCTGTCCGCTTTATGAGTCGCAGATAGATTTAAGCGCGGTCCACTCTCGGTCGGACATGGCTGCTCGTAATTTGGTATTGGATGGCTTGATGGCTGCTGATTGTCGGCGCTCGGCGAAACTTGGATGGGTGCGCAACCAATCCATTACGGCACCGAATGAGCCGTTCTCGAGATGAGCATGCTTTTTCTCTAATCGGGTAAAGAACGCAGCGAGGCCGTTAGTTTGGATTCGCGCTTGTTTGAGAGCGTCCAGGGAAATGTGATCCGCAATGCGTTCGTCGTCCCGGGAATGCGAAAACATCAGCAGAATTCCGGCTCCTTGTGCCAATGTATCGGTTAACCCTGAATCGCCACCGATCAACATTTCGAAGATGAGCGACACCCCCATAGTGCGAACGGCGCGGGACATTGGGTGGCGCTCGGCGATGTGCGCCATTTCATGAGCTAGAACACCGGCCAATTCGTTTGGACCTTGCATTTCGACGAGGAGGCTATTGCCGATAACGATGTAACCACCAGGAGTGGCGAACGCGTTCTCGAATTCCAGTTTGGCCACCGAAACCTTTACGGGATAGGGAAGTTCCATCACCGCGCTTAAGCGCGCGGTTAGATTTGAGAGTGCCTCCGCACCGGCGTGACCGTGGCACGATAGTTCGGCGCCGGGGATAGAGGCGAGGACGCGTTCACCCAACGATTGTTCCCACTTGAGCGGGACTAGTGCGGCGATGGGTTGTGCCAGTTTAGGGAGCGTAAAATAGATTAATGCACTGACGAGCAACGTAACCGCGAAGACGGCTGCGACGTGTCGTGATGAGAAACCATGTGTGTAATGCTGGCGGGGTTTCGTCGGCAGACATGCTCGTATGCGGCTGACCAACTCGGCGTTTGTGGCAATGAGGACGGTGTCTTCACTGGTGGTACGAATGATACGCAAAGCCCCTGTCTTGCTGCTTTCGATGGTCGCCTGCAGATCGGCGAAAGGCCATCGCGCCAAAACATTTGTTTCTTCGTCGCGTACTTCCAAATCGGTGCCGACGATGCTGATCTGTACCAAATTTCGTTTGGCTGATTTACCGTCGTAGAAAACGCCGTCGCTCATCGCTCAGACAGCGCCGACATCGAACGCGTCTGCCAGACCTTCGCCGAAAGTGGGGCCTTTGTCTGAGCTTTGGATAATGGCATTGAAATCGATAATACCGTCGGCGTGGAGCCGGTCGCAAACGTAACGAAATGTCCGCATCTGAGTGAAAGGTGTGCCGAAGCCAAGAGTAGAAATACTAATTAAAAGATTACCGACCAAGAGCCATAAAAGACTTCCCAAAGTCGCGTCTAATTCGAATGTCGCACCTTCGAACCGCGTTGACGTAGCGAAATACGAAACTTCTGCGGCTTTGTACCAACAAAAAATTATGGGGAGGAGGACAACAAATCCGACGACAACAATAGTGGCAGCTAATGGGAAAATGCTGTCTAAGGTGTCTATGCTGTTTAGCGCGGCATACACCCCTAAGGTGCCAATGATTTCGCTGACGACGCTGAGCAGCACGAATACTCCAACGAGGGTAATCCAACTGATAGCAAATCGACCGTAGAGATAGCGGGCCGAACCGGAGAACGTGAAACGTCGGTCGCCGAACCAGGTATTGTTCATCATTTGATGCATCAGTCGCATGCGCATCAGTGGATAGGTCCAACCGAGGGTTAGAATATTCAAGATAAAAAAGCCGAGATATTTGCAGCCATAAGCTGCTGCTGAGCCAGTCTGCCCAGCGCGGACTCCCCTCCACCGTGTCCTGCTGAGCCGATACCGCCGTGCACGATAGAGAGCGACTCCGATCAAAAACCAGATGCCGGCAAATAGCAGCCCGTTATAGGCAATGGAAACGGGATCGTCGGGCAAAAAATTGAACTCAACCATAGTATTCAAGATGCCGACGGGTAGGAATATGGCGAATAGGACAAAGAGAAATCCTTTGAAGAGTTCGCCTCCGGTTCCGGTGTATTCCAGCCGGTCATCCAACAGATTGGTGCTGCCCCACAAATAAAAGCGAACGCGGGTTTTACCCCAAAATCGATAGAGCGTCAGGGTGAGAATATTCAAGAGTGCGTTGATCAAGGCGATCGGGAAGAGTTCTCCAACACGACCGGCATGTAAGAACTTCATGTGACCCAGCTCTTGTGTATCTGTTTCGGTCGTTGCCATTAATGGATGCCCAGTTCGATAGGTTAGAGTGCAGTCAGTGGAGCCATTAACGTAGCTTATGAGTGCTTGTAAAACTATGCCGGGAGGAGACACAATGCCCTATGCAATTTTCTCGAAGGACAAGCCGAATAGTCTGCAATTGCGTAACGACACGCGCGTCGCGCACCGCGAATTTCTCGCCACGCAAATAGCATTGATGATCGGTGCCGGACCATTGATGGATGATGACGGCAAAGGCGGGGTAGGGAGTTTAACTATCCTCGATACTGAAGATCGAGACGTGGCGACGCGGTTTGCCGAAGCCGATCCCTATTTTCGGATCGGCTTATTCGACAGCATTACCATTTGCCGTTGGAAACAGACCATTCGGGATGGTGAAAGAGTTGCGACCTAAACCGATCTTAAGAAATCGAAATCGCAACCTTCTTCCGCCTGCAGGACGTGGTCTTGATATAGCTTAGCGTATCCGCGCGGCTCCGCGTTTACCGGTGTCCAAGCCGCCTTGCGTTTGGCCAATTCCTCCTCGGGCACAAGGAGATCGAAGCGCCGATCCTTGACCGAAAGGCGGATAAGGTCACCGTTTTGGACAAGACCGAGTGGTCCACCATCGGCGGCTTCCGGAGAGACATGCAGGATAATCGTACCGTAGGCTGTACCGCTCATCCGTGCGTCTGAAATGCGTACCATGTCTTTGACACCGGAACGGGCGAGTTTGCCGGGAATCGGCAGATAGCCGCATTCCGGCATGCCATAGCCACTTTTCGGGCCGGCATTCTGCAAGACAATAAAATCTTCCGGATTCACTTCGAGGTCTGGATCATCGATCCGGTCCGCCATATCGGCGGGTGAGGAGAAGACCACCGCGCGGCCTGCTGTCTCGAACAATGTATCATCAGCAGCGGCTCGTTTTAAAATCGCACCGTTGGGCGCTAAGCTGCCGAAGAGCGCTACCAATCCGCCAAGGGGGTAATGGGGCGTATCGAAGGGGCGCACGATGTCATGGTCGATATAGCCCGCATCTTCTTCGAGCCTGTCGCCCAGTGTCTCGCCGGTAACTGAGAGCGTATCCAGATGCATCAAGTGTTTGATTTCGCGCAACACGGCACCAAGGCCGCCGCCGGAGAAAAAATCTTCCATATAGTAGTTGCCAGATGGCTTTAGGTTCACAAGCACTGGGGTCTCGTCACTGATTTCATTCAAACGTTGCAGCGATATATCGATCCCTGCCCGACCCGCAATGGCGGTTAGGTGAATGATGCCATTGGTGGAGCCGCCGATGGCGAGTAACACACGAAGCGCATTTTCGACGGATTTTTCGGTGACAACCTTTTCAGGTGTGAGGCCGGCCACGGCAATTTCGACCGCGCGCTTTCCGGTCTCTTCGGCCGCGCGTAGCCGGTCGGCATGGACCGCCGGGATCGCGGCGGTGCCGGGTAGCGCCATGCCGAGCGTTTCAGCGATGCAGGCCATCGTGCTTGCGGTGCCCATGACCGGACAGGTGCCGGCGGTCGTGGAGAGGCGCGATTCGACGGAGACGATCTCCTCTTCGTTCAACTCACCGGCGCGATACATCGCCCAAAATCGTCGGCAATCGGTGCAGGCACCGAGTTGCTCACCTTCATGACGGGCGGTCATCATCGGGCCGGTGATCAATTGAATGGCAGGCCGGTTGGCCGAGAGCGCTCCCATCAGTTGTGCCGGGACCGTTTTATCGCACCCGCCGACAACGACGACCGCGTCCATTGGCTGGGCGGAGATCATCTCCTCCGTGTCCATGGACATGAGGTTCCGGTACATCATGCTGGTTGGATGGAGGAAGGCTTCCGCGAGAGAGACCGTCGGGAACACCATCGGCAGACCACCGGCGGCTAACACACCTCGTTTCACCGCTTCGATTTGCTCCGGAACGTTGCGGTGGCAGTTGTTGTAGCTGCTGGTGGTGTCGGCGATGCCAACGATCGGTTTCTCCAGGCTTTCATTGGTGAAGCCCATGGCCTTGGCGAAGGAACGGCGAAGATAGAGCGAGAAATCCTTATCGCCGTAATTGGTCAATCCGCGGGCCAGGCCCTTTTCATTTTTGTCGGCCATGGTATCCTCTCCCGATAATCTCTAATTAGGTCGTTTGTTCTTTGGTCTTCAGGAACTTAATCGACGGCCACTCTTTTTCAGCTGTATCCAAGTGCCACGCGTTTCGGGCTAGGAAGATAGGCGCGCCGTCGTGATCTTCCGCCATTGCCGACGGACCGGAATCGCGGAGTTGCTTAATGTCACGGTCATCGTCGCAATCCAGCCAGCGGGCGGTATGTAGGGAGCTTGTCTCAAAGCGGACCGGTATGTCGTATTCCGTGCGAATCCGATCAGCGAGAACCTCAAATTGCAATGCGCCAACGACGCCGACAATCCAGTCCGGGTCCATCACCGGTTTGAAGACCCGTGCGGCACCTTCCTCTGCGATCTGCAATAACGCGCGACCTAGATGCTTTGCTTTCATTGGGTCTTCCGATCGCACTTTCCGCATTAGTTCGGGTGCGAAGCTCGGGATGCCGGTGAAGGCAAGATCTTCGCCCTCGGTCAATGCATCACCAATTCGAAGATTACCGTGGTTGGGAATGCCGATGATGTCACCGGCCCACGCCTCTTCCGCCAGTTCGCGGTCTTGCGCGAGGAATAGCAGTGGATTATGCGCAGTCATCGTCTTGCCGCTACGGATATGTTTCAGTTTCATGCCGCGTCGGAATTTTCCCGAACACAAGCGCACGAACGCAATTCGGTCTCGATGTTTCGCGTCCATATTGGCTTGAACTTTGAAAACAAAACCGCTGACTTTGTCTTCCTCCGGCATGATTTCACGCCCGGCTGTCGGTTGAGGGCGCGGCGGCGGTGCATATGCGCCGATACCGTCGAGCAACTCCCGCACACCAAAATTATTGATCGCACTGCCAAAATAAACCGGCGTCAATGTACCCTCTCGGTAGGCGTCTAGATCGAATTCGGGACAGAGGCCTCGCACCATCTCGACATCTTCGCGCAATTTGGCGATAGCGTCAGCGGGAAGTAATTCGTCGAGCTTCGGATCGTCCAACCCCTCGCAGGGGATGCCCTCGTCGATGGTGTTGCCTTTGCTGCGTTGGGTCAGCAGCAGGCGATCACGGAGGAGATCGTAACAGCCAAGAAAATTTCGTCCCATGCCAATCGGCCATGAGGCAGGTGTCACGTCCAAGGCCAGGCTTTGCTCGATCTCATCCAAAAGGTCGAACGGGTCCTGAGCTTCGCGGTCCATTTTATTGATAAATGTGGCGATGGGCATATCGCGTAACCGGCAGACCTCGAATAGTTTCCGTGTCTGGTTTTCGATGCCGCGGGCCGCATCCAGCACCATTACGGCGGAGTCGACCGCCGTTATGGTGCGGTACGTGTCTTCGCTGAAATCCTCGTGTCCGGGTGTATCCAACAAATTGAATGTCAGGCCGTCATAGTCAAAGGTCATGACCGAAACGGTGACCGAAATGCCCCGTTCGCGCTCTACTTTCATCCAATCGGAATGGGCGCGTCGCCGGTCTCCGCGTGCTTTCACCGCACCGGCAAGCTGAATGGCACCGCCGAACAGCAGCAGTTTTTCGGTGAGCGTCGTCTTACCGGCATCCGGGTGCGAGATGATGGCGAAGGTCCGCCGACGCTTCGCGGGATGCCCTGTCGCACCGTCGATCGCGGCGGGCAGTGCAGAGGCCATGTCAGATTCTCCGTTGTCGTTGGCACCCATATGAGCGCAAAATGTTACAGATGCAACGATGAGTGCGCTGCAAGGCGCTTTTTATTGGACCGATGAGCGACCGCAAAGACATAGACGAAAAAGTGTTGAAGCAGCAGTTGGTCGACCGCAAGGAAGAATTGGAGCGGTTGGTCACGGCGCATCACGATGACACGCGGCCGGTCGTCTTGGATCAAACGACGGTCGGTCGTCTCTCGCGGATGGACGAAATCCAGAACCAAGCAATGTCGGTCGAGATGGAGCGCCGCCGTATCGACGAGACGCATCGGATTGATGCGGCACTTGCACGGATGGAAGAGAACGAGTTCGGCTACTGTATGAGCTGCGGCGATAAGATTGAGAAAAAGCGCCTCGAACTCGATCCTGCGATTCCCACCTGCGTCGGTTGCGCCAAATAACCTATATCCATGATAGTCTGTGAAATGAGGAGTTTTGGATGAAGACGGCACTCGTGACCGGGGGCGCCAAGCGGATCGGTGCTGAAATTGTCCGAGCTCTGGCGGAAGACGGATGGCGTGTTTTGGTCCATTACAATACCTCTGCATCCGAGGCCGAAGATCTTGCCGGCTCATTGACCGCGTCGGGCAGCGTCGTGCAGACAATTGGATGTGATCTCGCCAATTTAGAGGCGACGCTAAATCTCATTCAGGAATGCAACAAATTGGTCGGGCCGCTCGATTGCCTGATCAACAATGCGTCCTTGTTCGAGCCGGATTGGCTGACGAGCGTGGAACCGGCCCTTTGGCAACGTCAATTGGACGTTAATTTGCGCGCGCCAACCTTGCTGACCAAAGCTTTCGCAAGAGCCCTTCCAGAGGATCGCGAAGGCTGCATTATCAATATGCTCGACAATAAAGTCTTCAGCCCGAATCCGGATTATTTTTCTTACTCGATTGGAAAGTTCGGTTTGAAAGGGTTGACCGAAATGGCGGCCATGAGCCTTGGGCCACGCATTCGAGTCTGTGGAATTGCGCCTGGGTTGACGACCATCAGTGGAGATCAGACGGAAGAAAAATTTGAACAGCAGAGCACGAGGAACCTTTTGGAACGCTCCAGCGACACCGGCGAGATTGCGAAGGCCGTGCGTTTCA
>CAJWTF010000011.1 GCA_913046825.1 uncultured Rickettsiales bacterium
TGCCTTATGATCTGACCTACCGGCAGGCGGAGCGAATTCTGCTCTCGGCCGTGGCGCAGGTTCCGGCCTCCGCGAGTATTCCACGCGAACCCGACCTCTTGATCGGCAATTATACCGACAGAGGAACAGAATGGCGGGTGTGAATTTGGGTTCCAGATTATCCGCGGATGGCTGTGACCCGATATGAAGTGAAACGGAACGTTTGGCGGAACCTGTATTATGCGGGTATCGACGTGCCGCACGCGAAGATGGGTATGTTCAGCCCGCGCCGGTTGGCGGCGCGCCACGACGAAGAGCGCGAGGATATCGACTTCCTACACGGCATCACGCCACTTGCCCCCCTGACAACTGAAGAGCTGGATGAAATCGCCCAGAAGATGCGTCGCCATCTCTGCATTGCAGGGCAGCCGGTCGTTCGCGAAGGCGAAGAGGGAGATTCGCTATTCGTGGTGAAAGAAGGAACCCTTGAAGCGTCGATCACGGGCGAGAGTGGTATCAGCTGGTTGACTGAACCCGGAAATGTTTTTTGGTGAAATGTCATTGCTTACCGGGGCTCCCCAATCGGCTGCGGTTGGGCCGTCGGTTGATAGTGTGGTGTTTGTTATTACACGCTCCGATCTCGAATTCCTCATGATGAGGCGCCCGACGATGTCGGATCAACTGAGTGAGGTGCCAGCTGAACGTCAGCCGCGGAACATGCGCTTGTTGGATGAGGAGAAAGGCGCTGGCGCGCTGGAAACTCTGACGTTCCTATCATGGCAGTTCCTTGGTGGTATTCAAATGTATTGCATGATGGCGGTGTCCCTTATTTTGACGGCGGTGTGATGGCTGCGAATGCCGAATGCTGCGGCACGCGGGAGCAATGGCGCAATCGGATCGAACATTGGCTTGATCGCGCCCGAATGGAAGATTTGTTGAGCGTCGATATTTTTTCGATTTGCGGCCAGTCGTGGGTGATCGCTTCCTCGGTGACGGATTGCTCGCCGATGCCATCATCGGCGTATCCCGTTCGAAACCGTTCCTCGGATTAATGGGCCAACCTGTGGCACAACTCGCGCCGAGTTTTAGTCTCTTCCACCGCCCTCGGTTGGAGGAAGGCTGGCAGGATTTAAGGCGTGACGCTTTGCTCCCAATCGTATGTTTTACGCGCGCGATGGTGTTGCGGATTGGCTTGACGGCGCGGGCGATGGCGGATCGTATTAGAGTTGTCACGGCGGCGGGTAAAATTGGAGGAGGCAATGCTGTGAAATTAATCTGAGTCCATGAACGAGCCTTGAATTTAATATTGCACTAGCAATTGGGAAACCTGCGGGACGGCGTGCGCTCGTTGAGCCGGGCAGATATGCGAGTTTTATCACGCCGGGAACAAAAAGCCTTGATGCGGGAGTTGAGCGATCTCGGTGAGATAACACGGGATATTCGCAGCTTGATTTCCTAACTGCCTGATAGCTCGCCCGTTATATTCTCCTTCTCCACGGCGGCGAGATGAAGTTCGAGGCAAGGCGCACCGTTCGCGATGCAGGCGTCTATATCTACCAAGGCATCGTCAATCTGACCATTGCTGATTTTGGCCGCCGCTGTGTAGTAACGGGCCTGGCAAATCTCCACATCGTTCAGTGTTTCGTTCACGACGTCGGAAAGTCGCGTCTTGCCGACTGCCAATCCGATCAAGCTGGCACTCCATGCGTCTTCGCCTTGGAGGCGGTCGATTGCAATTTGCGCGAACCAATGGGCCTTCCCGAACGCGCCGGTCCGGCATAGACCGATGAGGGAGAGTTGCAGCGCTTGAACCGGGCCCGGGCGATGAATGAGGGATTCGGCGAAATTGCCGATGGATGCAAAGTCGCGCTCAATAAAGGCGTCGACGATGTCTTCAAAATCCGGGACGTCCGTCGATACGGAAACCAATCCGCCCGTCATGGTCTTCCCCGAGTCAGTTTGGAAATCAGCCGAACAGACCCAGGACCGCGCGCTCGTTATCTGTCGCGATGGTGAGTGCATTCGCACCCAATGCCTGACGTGTCTGCAGCGAAAGCAAGCTAGCCGCTTCCTCGTTCAGATCCGCTTGCGTCAAATTGGCGGCCCCTTGTTCCAACGTGTTGCTGAGATTATCGGTGAAATCAATACGGTTTTGCAGCGTGCTCGTGTTCGAAGACAAAGAGGTCGGGTTCGAGCGAACTTGCGTCTGTGCGCTGAAAATATCCGCCAGGGCGGCGTCGATATCCGCATCACTACCGAATGTTCGCGCGGAAATACCGAGCCCGGCGCTTGTCGAGTCTGCACCTTGGACCGAGAGTGAACTGCTGCCGTCCTCGTTCAGAGAGACCTCAAGCGTATCCGGTGAAGAGCCGATCAGATTGTTGCCGTCGATACCCGAGTCGGCAGCGATACTATCGATCTGTACGCGAATTTGATTGAACTGATCCGCGAGGCGGGCACGTTCCGTGGGGTCGTTCGTATTTTGCGCCTGCTGAGCAATTGCGCGCGCTTGACCCGAAAGATCATTAATCGCTTCGAGCCCGACATCCGCGGCCTGGATCATACTGATGGCCTGACCGACCTGATCCTTGACCTGCGCCAGATCTGCGGCCTGGTTCGTCAACGCTTGAGAAGCGAAGAAATCCTCTGCGCCATCGAGCGGGTCGTTAATTTTGTGCTCGGTGCTCAGTCGTTCGTTCGTCTGATTCGATTTCTGGCTCGTGCGCTGCAAACCCTGCAGCGCAGAATTTCCTGACGAGCCAAGGCCAACACTGTCAACCATGGTTTTGCTCCTCATAACTAAGCGATGACTCTGCCGTCTGGCAAAGCTCCTCCAACGCTATAGTCATCCCCATTCTTTGATAGAATAACCTAATACCGCAAGAAAAGCCAGACACCCTGTGATGGGGATCACAGAAGGTGAATTTAGACCATGCCTGTCAAAGAGAAGGCGGGCGACTAACTCCAAGGAATGTTCGTCAGGCCCCAAAATTGATCACGATCGGTGATATCGTCGCTTTCGACGGCATGACGCCTTTCGCTGTAGGCTTTGTGCTTCTGGTCCATTTCATCGGTTTTTATATAAGAGGTGCTTTAGGATTCGGCTCCAACATGCCGATAGTCCTCCTCACTACCTGGGTGTTGGGGCCGCATCATGCGATCTTGCTGGTGGCGCTCACATCGGGCATCGCGCAGGTTCATCTGCTGCCGCAAGGGTTTCGTAATACCGATTGGTCTATTGCCAGAATGTTGGCGTTGGGGATGATGGCCGGAATCGTCTTCGGCACATGGGTTTTCGCCGAAATCGAAGCCGACTGGCTGGTTCTCCTTCTAGGAGGATTAATCCTCGGCATCCTTTTGATGGATCGATTCCAGGCTATCGAACGGTTAAAGCGGCGGATCAATTTACGCTCCCATACTCTCGCCAGTATTCTGGCGGCGATCTCCGGTTCCGTCGGCACGATCAGCGGTGGTGGTGGGCTGTATTTTCTTGTGGCCTATCTAAAGTTGGTTTGCGCCGATCCGGCGGTCTTGCGCAGCACGAATGTATTTCTATCCGGCGCATTTATGTTGTTCCGACTGTGTTTGCTGACTTATGCCGGATTGTTCACGCCAATTTTGTTGGTCGAAGCTTTGTTGGTGGCGCCTGCGGTCTTTCTCGGTAGTTGGGCCGGGACCCGGCTTTTCCATGCCAGCAGTCCAGAGCGGTTTTACGCCATTCTCCAGTTTGTCCTATTCGCCGCCGCCGCCGCACTTTTCATAAAGGGGCTTCTATATCTATTTGCATAAGGGGAGAGGCGAATAATGACACAGCCGAGTTACACCGAACAATTGGCTGAATGGGTATGCGCTCTAAGGCTTTCCGATCTTCCGGATGAAATTGTCGCCAACGCAAAATCACGTGTATTAGAAATCTTGGGGTGTAGCGCGACCAGGATGCCGATCGATTAATCGAAACGATTCTTTGGGAGGACGCTCAATGCGAGACTGCACAATGGGCTCGTGAGACTGGCCTTTCCTTGATTAAAGGCTTCGCTGCCTTCTGGCGTGGTGATTTCGGAGATGCTGTCGATCTCTTGTATCCCGCGCGATATATCGCCATTAGTTTCGGGGGAAGCCATGCTCAGCGTGATATTATCGACTGGACGGTAACAGAGGTCGCGAGCCGGGCTGTAATGCGCTCTACCGCAGAGGCATTGGCGCAAGAACGATTGGCGCTGAAATCACATAGCGCCATCAATATAAACCTTCTTCGTCGGAGCCGGGCGTCCGGTGTTGAGCTGTTATCGGCGGCCTAAGACAATATACCGTTCGAACTTGAGGCGCGTCGGGTTGCGATTGTCCGCCGCCCCTAGTTCAGTACATCCGGTAGTAATTTGTTGACCGCCTCCCATGCCTCGAATTGGACCCAGTGTCCGGCATTGGGGATGACGTGGATGGTCGCGCCCGGATGAATTTCTTCGACGTAGTCGCGGATGCCCGACAGGTCCGGATACAGGGTTGTGTCCTTGTCACCGAAAATGCCGTTCAGGCGGCACGGCAGGTCGCGCAGACTGTCTGCCAGAACCGATGTACGAGCGATGCCACGCGACCGCAGACGGGCTTTCGCCATGTTTACCGTCTGAATCGTGAGCGCCAAGTCGTCCGCCGCGGCCGGATCATGCACCATCAGCTTTTGAAGATTGTGCCGGTAGAGGGGGGCCGCTTCCGCCTCTGGTAGGTCCCGTGGCACCTCGACCAATTCGTTCGCGGGTCCAGTGCCGGTCAATCCCAAGACCGGGGAGCCGATTAGTGTCAGGCTGCGGATGCGGCGCGCCTGCGCATGGGCGAGCAAACCGGATAAAACGCCGCCGAAGGAAAACGAGATGAGATCGAAGGGCGTGTCGTCCGGTAGGATAAGGTCGAGCCCACCCGAGAGTATCTCCGCTAGACCCGCCGCGTCGTATGGTTTGGGTGGATCGGCGGAGTCACCGCAACCCGGCAGGTCGACAGCGATCACCCGAAATTGAGATTCCAGGGCGGGTATCGTCCGCACCCAATGGTTCCAGGCTCCGAACCCACCATGCAGCAACACTATGGGCGGCCGCTCCGTATTCGCCGCACCCCATTCCCGCCACACGAGATCACCGTCGCCGCAGGGCGAGCGAAGTTCTTGGCAGCGCGCCACTAGAGAATGGAGAATGGCTCTGGGGTTCGTGTTAGTCATTGGAACGGACCTAATCGGGTAGGAAGGAATTTGCGGCCGCTAAATAACATACCGCTCAACGGTAAGCCAAACCCGGCTCAAGATGCTGCTAAATCACATGGTGTAGTTCATGCCCAGACGGCCGCTATCGACGTAAATTGTCTCTCCGGTGATATAGCTTGCCTTGTCGCTGGCAAGGAAGGCCACGACATCACCGATTTCGCGCGGCGATCCGATCCGTTTTAAAGGTGTGCGCGACATGACCATTTTCATTGCATCCGGGTTGTCATTGACGCTCGCCATCATGGCGGTGTCGATCGAGCCCGGACTAACCGCGTTGACGCGGATATTGTGGGGCGCTAGCGCCAATGCGGCGGCTTTAGTGAGCTGCATGACGCCGCCCTTGGAAGCGCAATAGGCCGCAATGCTCGGGATCGCCACCTGTGCGTTGATGGAGGACATGTTGACAATAGCGCCTGCGATCCGCTTAGAGACCATGGCCTTGGCCGCGCGCTGAATTGCCTGGAAGGTTCCCGTGAGATTGACGTCGATGACCGATTGGAACTGATCGATCTTAGTCTCGAAGAACGGGGCGGGGTGCGCGATGCCCGCGTTATTCACGAGAATAGTGGCCGGACCGATCTCAGCTTCGATTTGGTCGAACAGCGCGTCGACCTGCTTCTGGTCCCCCATGTCGCAGTTGATGCCGACCGTGCCGTTCCCCAAGGTCTCCGCTGCTGTGGTCACGCCGTCGGCGTTGATATCGGCCAACACAATGCGGGCACCGGATTCGCAAATCGCCTCGGCACAAGCGTAGCCGATGCCTTGGGCGCCACCCGTTATGATGGCAATAGGCGTGTCGGTCATAATACCTCTCCCATTCCCATGGAACTCTTGCGTAAGGTCAATGGTTCTCAATTAACACGGACATGGGGTGTGGACAGGTAAAAATTAGATAATGTTATATGTAATTCGACTATATTAGAAATATCGTTGTGTTGTTTGAAAATACTCTCTAAATGTTCAGCATGAACGAAAAAACTGCGGCAGGACGCTTGGAAGCCTTGGGGCATCAGACGCGTCTTTCGATTTACCGGCTCCTGGTGAAGGCGGGGGATGATGGGCTTATTGTGGGCAATATTCAAAAGGCCCTTGATGTGCCCGCGTCGACGCTCTCGCACCATCTTGCAAAATTGGCCCGGGTTGGGCTGGTGTCGCAAGGACGGCGTGGGCGGGAGATTTACTGCAGTGTGGATTATGACGAGATGCGGGCGTTGATCGGCTTTTTGACCGAGGAATGCTGCGCTGGTGTCAACCTTGAACAAGACGCGCAAGACGCGGCATAGAGCATACGGAGAACGGCTATGTCCGACATTTCACTTCACTTAAAGAATGCCGCTGGGTTCGGGCGCCGGATTGAACGAGTTTTGCTTGCGGTCGTGGCGATCTTCCTTGGTCTTGTCGTCTTCGTGCCCGAGCAAGCGCAAGCGAGCCTGAGCTTTGTTGGCGAAGCGCTGACCGGCATGGTGCCGTTCCTGGCACTCGCCATCGGCATCGCGGCATATGCGCGCGCCAGTGGTGTGGACAATCTAATCGCCAAGGCGTTCCAAGGTCGATTGTCGACGATGATCGTGGTCGCGGCACTGTTCGGCGGCATGTCCCCATTTTGCTCTTGCGGCGTGATCCCGCTGATCGCGGCCTTGTTGGCCATGGGCGTTCCGGTTCCCGCCGTCATGGCGTTCTGGCTTGCGTCGCCCTTGATGGACCCGACGATGTTCGTCCTCATCATGGGCACGCTCAGTCTCGATTTTGCCATCGCCAAGACCATAGCGGCAGTCGGCGTCGGCATGATGGGTGGATTTAGCACGGCGGCGCTGATGGCTCGGGGCGCGTTCGCAAACCCCTTGCGTAACGATGTCACCGGTTGCGGCAGTTGCGGTGCACCGACAATCAACCCGCAAGCCAAAGTTGCTTGGAAGTTCTGGGAAGAAGAGGATCGGCGACAAAAATTCTTCAAGGAATCCGGCTCCACCTCGCTCTTTCTTTTGAAATGGCTGA
This sequence comes from uncultured Rickettsiales bacterium, assembly GCA_913046825.1. Next base: position 7,223 of record CAJWTF010000011.1, read on the forward strand.
CCCTCGCCTTCCTGCTGGAAAGCTTGATGATCGCCTATATCTCCGCCGATCAAATCGCCAGTGTGCTGGGCCAAGGCAATGACTGGGCCATCCCCTTGGCGACATTGGTTGGCGTGCCGGCCTATCTGAACGGCTACGCGGCCTTGCCGCTGGTGGCCGGGCTAATTGAGCTCGGCACCGCGCCGGGCGCGGGAATGGCGTTCCTGGTCGCGGGCGGTGTTACCAGTCTTCCTGCGGCCATCGCTGTCTATGCGCTGGTGAAGAAGCCACTCTTCCTCTGGTATATCGGCCTTTCACTCGCGGGCGGACTACTGGCTGGGTTTCTCTTTCAACTCTACGTCGGTTGATGGTGGACAGGCCCGGACCGCCCGATACACCCGAACCTGCTAAGGGTCAGGTCTGACGCCTGTAACAATGGGTATTGGCGAATCGTCGCTCGATTTCCATATTAGCCTCATGATTAAATACAAACATATCTCGGTCACCCCGCTGACGCCCGCCGTCGGCGCGGAGATCGGCCATGTTAATATCGCGGCCGGCGTTGATGACGAGACGATCCGGGAAGTTCATACCGCCCTGATGGATCACGGTGTCGTCTTCTTTCGCGACCAGGACCTTACGGCCACTCAGCAGCGTGACTTCGCGGGCCGCTTCGGGCGTCTGCGCAAGGCCAAACGCTCCGCCTTTTTGGTTGAGGAGGGCGTGCCGGAAATGCACGTGTTGATCAATGACGAGGACCGGCCGCCCAACGTCAACCATTTCCATTCCGATGGAATCTTTCGAGCAAAGCCGGAATTCGCCTCGATCCTGCGCTCGGTTGAATGCCCGCAAGCGGGCGGCGACACCATCTTCGTTGGCATGCAAGCGGCCTATGAGGCCTTGTCGACGGATATGAAAACTTATCTTGCGGACAAGGATGCCGTGAACGATTTCATGAAACTGCATGGCAGCCCGAAAAAGGCGCGGAGTTGGGAAGGCGATAATTTCGAGCGCATGGATGCGTCCCGTCGCGCCAACCCGCCGGTCGCTCACCCCATGGTGAAAATCCATCCGGTGACGGGCCGCAAGAGCCTCTACATTTCGGAAAGTTTTACCGCGAGTGTACTCGGACTCGGTGACGACGAAAGCCGGGGGCTGCTCGAACTGTTGAACCGCCATTGCGCGCGTCCGGAATTCCAATGCCGCTTCCATTGGCGGCCGAATTCCATGGCGCTTTGGGACAACCGCGCGACCATGCACTACGCCGTCGCGGATTATTGGCCAGAACGCCGATTGATGAACCGTGTGACAATTGAAACTGACGAGGTCGGCGTGGAGAAAGCGGTGGTGGCGGAATAGCGAGGTCGCCCTTCAAGACGCTCCCAATAAGTGTGGCCGTGCTTCTGTATTGTGACCCCTGGACTGAGATCGGTCGATCCTCCCAACACTGTCATTCCCGGGCACCTCGTGAACCATGAATGAGGACTGAGCGCGTGCTCACCTATCGGCGGGACCGTCTAACGGAAAAGGCGGTCGCCGAGCTCCTTTTCCATACCTGCGTATAGCCCGGCAACCTGCTCGGCGTAGCCGTTATAGGGTAGTGTTATCACGCGTTTGCTGCCGCCACCGAGGATACGCTCGCTCGCTTGGGTCCACCGGGGATGGTCGACCTTCGGGTTCACATTGGCCCAAAATCCGTACTCCTTGGCCTGGATGACTTCCCAAAAGCTTTTCGGTTGCTTGTCGGTAAACGTGAACTTGACCAACGACTTGATGTTCTTAAAGCCGTATTTCCACGGCACGGCGAGGCGCAAGGGTGCTCCGTTTTGGCGCGGAATCGGCTTGCCGTACATACCCGTGGCGATGAAGGCAAGTTCGTTCGTGGCCTCCGCGATCGTCAGGCCTTCCGTATAGGGCCAGGGATACCAGAACTGTTTGAGCCCCGGCATAGTTTCCTTCTGTTCCGCCGTTTGCATGACGACATATTTAGCGCTGGACAGCGGTTTGGCGAAGTCTATCAGTTCCTTCATCGGAAAGCCGCTCCACGGCACCGCCATCGACCAGGCTTCGACGCAGCGGAAGCGGTAGAGCCGTTCTTCCAACGGCATTTGCCGGATCAAGGTATCGAAATCGACGGTCATTTCCTTCTCGATCATGCCGTCGAATTCGATCGTCCAGGGTCGGATTTTTAATTTCTGCGCAGTTTTAGCGATCCGTTTGTGACTGCCGAATTCATAGAAATTGTTATAGGTGATGGCGTGCGCTTCTTCGGTCAGGCTACGCGGCTCGATGGTGTATTTCTCGTTTCGCTCTACTGGGTAAAGGTCTGCCGTCGGATCGTCGCCTGCCGCGGCCCAGCCCAAGCCCGCCATGCCGCCGGCACCCGCGAGAAGGGCGGGACCCGCGGCAATGGCTTTACAAAGACGGCGGCGGTCCAAGAAGACGCTTTCGTCCGTCGCCGCTGATTCCGGAATTTCCCACAGTCGCTTTACACGTGTTAGCATCATCCGACCCTTTGGCATATAAAAATGTTTGTAAAAACCTACGCGGTTCCGTCGCGCCCGCAAAGTCAAGCTCCCGCGAGGGAAAGTGAGGTCAGCTAAAGCTGACCTCGACCGTGCCAAGCGACCCGAAATCGCCCTTCACCGTGCCGCTTGCCGGGACGGGGAGCATCTCGGCGGCGCTGCCGCTGGAGACCCAATCGCCGGCTTTCAGGCTATGGCCGCGTGTCTTCAGGTGATTGGCGAGCCAGGTAATCGAGCCGACAGGATTGCCGGCCATCACATTTTGCCCGGTGCCAACGGCTTTTTCCTCGCCGTTGATGATCTGGCGGACCAGGTGGTTGGCGTAGTCGATGCTCTCCCAATCTTCCGTCCCCGCGCCATAGGCGAAAGCGCCGTTGCCGCCGTGATCGACGATGATGGCAAGGCCACTCATCGGTATCGCGCCGGAGAGGCGGCGATTGACGATCTCGATTGCTGGATGGACGGAACCGATCACCGCTTTGATGTCGTCATCTCTATAGTCGTCATCTTTCGCGGGAAGGTCGGCTTTGAGACGGAAGGCGAACTCGCACTCGCTGATGCGCAACCCCGGATCGGGCATGTCCATTTTGGCCGGGTTCTCAAGAACGTAGGAGGCGAAGATCGGACCCGCCCCCGGGCCATCGACGCCCATTTTCTCTTGCCCTGGTTTATTGGTAAAAGCGACTTTCCAGCCGGCCACCGCATCGCCCATTCCTGTGACGATACCGTCCTGAATGGCGTAGGCTTCGTCCATATTCTGGGGCATGCCGCCCGGCAGTTCGTCCATGACGCGGCATTCTTTGCGCGCGGCTACAAGCGCGGCTGCCGCCGCTGAAACATCGGTCATTAGGGTCTTCTCCTGTTCTGTATATTTGCTGACCGCTACTCAACTGCGGCCTTGTGCTGTTCGATCACATCATCCGCGGCTCTGCCAGTTAATTCCGCCATATGATCGAACGACCACTCGAATGAGCCGATCCCCATGGTTTGCGAGCGCAGATCGATGGTGAGATCATGGAGTTCCGATTGCGGAATATTGGCTCCACTTCGTCCCAATCGGTCCAGCTCTCCTTGGCCTGGAAGCCCAATATTTGCCCGCGCCGTTTGGTGATGATGCTTTGCGCGTTAGAGGTATACTGGTTTGGGATGGCGATATTCACGTCGCAGATCGGCTCCAGCAATACCGGACCGCAATTTGGCAAAGTATCCTTCATCGCCACTATACCGGCACGCCGGAACGCCATGTCGGAGCTGTCAACTGCGTGGTGCTGTCCGTCGAACAGATTGACCACAGGAAAACCGAGCAGGACTTCCGTGCAGTATTCCTTCACACCCGCCTCGACCGCTGGGATATACTGGTGTGGCACCATTCCGCCTGAAATCAATTGTGAGAATTCGAAGCCACTGCCGCGCGGCTGCGGTTTGATATCCAGATGCACGTCAGTACCTTCGCCGTGTCCGCCAGATTGTTTCTTATGCCGGGCGTGTTGCTGGATTGCTTTCTTGATTGTCTCCTTATAGGAGGTGCACTCGGATGCAAGAATTAAAAAGGGCGCCGGATTAGGCTCCGTCTTTGTAGGGTTTGAGCACGGCGTAGAATGCGTCATGGGTTGGTGTCGGAACGCCGACCTCACGACCGAAGCGGCAGACGGCGCCGGAAATCCAATCGAGTTCCATCCGCTTGCCGCCGTTCAGGTCATGGACCATAGAGGCGACCATCGGGGCCGGAAAGTCGTCGATGCCTTTCAGCTCCTGCGCAATGGCATGGTCCGGCAAGGGAACGCCTTTGGCACGCGCGACGGCGACAGCCTCGTGGATCGAGGCTTCGATCACCCGGCGGATATCCGGATCGCCGCGCAATTCGCCGATCGGCTTTCGAGTCGTCGACGTGATACCCGCCATGGTGCAAATGCGGACGAACTTCATCCACACGGCAATATCGATCTTGTCGGAAAAGTTCGGGTTCAGTCCGGCGCGGTCGCAGGCGTCCTTGAGGCGTTGGCCGCGTTCCGACATCGAGCCGTCCGCTTCGCCGAAGGAAAACGATGCGAACTTGCCGGTCTGGCGGATCAACCCCGGCTCGGCGATTACGGCGGAGATATAGCTGGTGCCGTTCAACACTTTCTTCTTGTCGTGGATGCGTGCGAGTGTCTCAGCGCATTCGACGCCGTTCTGCAGTGCGACGAATGTGGTGTTGGGGCCGACCATCGGTGCAGCGAATTTCGCTGATTCTTCCGTCTGAAAGAGCTTGACCGCGAACAGGATGAAATCGACCGAGCCGACCTCTGATGGGTCGTCCGTCGCCTGGGCATTTTGGATACAAGCGTCGCCGTTCTCGCTCTCGATCCGGAGTCCTTTTTCGCGGATCGCCGAGAGATGCGCCCCACGCGCGATAAAGGCGACGTTTTCGCCTGCTTCCGCGAGCCGTGCCCCAAAGTAACCGCCGACGGCGCCCGCGCCGAGAATCCCGAATTTCATGACTTGCTCCGAATTAATTGCTGAACGCGGAATGTGGGCATTTTGGACGAAATGTCAAAGGGCGGCGCTGAGATATTTCATATGGGACACGACGCGTTCGGCACCTTCCGCCAGCAGCCCCTCGCCGTGACCGGGCAAGCAATGGCCACCACCGGTAAACCCGATGGCCCGCATCCCCGCCGCGACGGCGGCTTGCACGCCCTTGGCGCTGTCCTCTATGACGACGCAGGTTACGGGATCAACACCGAGGGCGTCCGCCGCGAAAAGAAATAGATCGGGCGCTGGTTTACCGCGCTCGACCTGATGGGATGAGTAGACGTGTTCTCCAAAGAATTGGATCAAGTCAGCGTGTGTAAGCTTTTGTCGCAACCCGGTGGGGGATGACCCCGATGCAACGGCCATTGGTGCGGAGACGGCCTGGAGGGCCGCGTGAACGCCGGGTATGACTTCAAGTCGTGTGGAGAAGGCCTCTTTATAGCGCGCGCCGACGCGTTCGGGGAATCCTTCGGGGAGCGCTTCTCTGAACTTTGCCTGGTAGTCGTTGCCGATCTCGCGAAAGAACTCCGTCGACGTCGTACCCAGATGGCGTTTCTGATAGGCTTCAACATCGAATTCCAGCCCGATTTCCTTGAGGCTGATGAGCTCGATCTCCAGCGCTAGAACCTCGCTGTCCACGAGTACGCCGTCGCAATCGAATATGATCGCCGTCATTTCTGTCTTCCCGCTTATCGTTACTGCGGAGATACTATTCGGAAGTGGACGGTTCGAAAAACACTCCGTTCGGCAACCGTAATCTGCGGGCGATGCTATTCACCAGCCGTGGCGGATCGTTTGGATCGTTCGGGGTCGTCTCCTTACTGGGCTCGAAGATGGAGAGGATCGGCGCACTGCCGCTCGGGTTGGTCCAGACATGCAGCTCCCAAAGTCTCGGGTACCAGATGGGGCACCTGCTGGCGGCGGTAAGGCTCGAAGTGAACTGCCCGCGTCGCCGGTTTGATTGTCGGGGGCGTTGGCGAGGATCATATTGCCGTCATTCATATGGTATCCGGCTTCGTCTACGAACGACGCATTGGAGGGAACGCAGCCGAGAATCGGCGGTTCGTCGGGTCGTAGGCAGTCGCGTAGGCGACTCCGATAAAGGTTTAGGGATCGCTGTCGGAACGGCGATCCCGCATATCGGTCAAGTAGGCAGTGTTTGTCTCTCCGGGGCCTTGCATTCTGGACGCTTAGAACAGGAGCGTTGGCTCCGCCAGCACGGGGGTGTCGTTGAGACCTCACGTGCCACCCGACTGAAGAGTAACGCCAAGTGTCGAAGCACTGAGTGCGACGAGGTGATCCTCAGCAATCAGCCGCAGCCGGCTAGACTGAAGGTCAGAAGCGCCAATATGGGAAACTCAAATGAAGGCGCCTTTCCGAACATCTCAAATCCATCACATCCGCTCCTTGTCAGATTTTTCGTTTGGCCGCGTTGTTCGTCGCCAACGAACTTGACGCCGATATGTTGGTCGGAACCGGATCGCCGCGCACTGCTCGCGCAATGGCTGCGTCAAGCCGCCCGACGATATCGTCGAGTTCAGCCTCCGTGACCACGGTTGGTGGGCAAATACGGGCATAGTTTTTGACCACGATCATCACGAGACCTTCAGCGAGTGCATGGTAGCGGATGGCTTCACCCATTTCCGCGTCCGGTGTTTTCGACTTTCGGTCGGTCACAATATCCAACATGCGGTAGAGACCACGCCCCCGAATATCGCCGATGCATTCGTATTTATCGGTCAACACCGACAGGCGTTTCTTCAGATAAGCCCCTGCTTTGGCGGCGTGGTCCGCCAGATTATCCCGCAACACCACCTGCAACTGCTTCAACGCCACTGCGGCGGGCAGCGGGTCCTGCGGATAAGTACCGGCCCACGGCAGGCCCATGGTGCCGCGTGTCTTCTCGGCGATTTCCGGTGTAGTGACCGCGCCGCAAAACGCGAACCCGGCCGACAAGCCCTTGCCGAAGGTGACGATATCCGGGACCACGCCGTAAGGCTCGAACCCCCAGAACGTTCCTAGGCGTGCGGGGGCCAGCTGGCATTCATCGAAGATCAATAACGCATCCCATTGATCGGCGATTTTGCGGATGCCTTTCAGCCAACGCTCCGACGGTACGATCATGCCGCCGGGCACTGCGATCGGCTCCAGCATCAGTGCCGCGACTTCTTGCGAAGTCGTGTATTCGATCAACTCCTCCGTCATGCGGAGACTGATATTGTCCCACTCATCTGCGTCGTCGACGGGTGCGCGATAATAGAAGGCTGGGATTATGCAGTTCGACCGCGCCGGCATCGACAGCGGTCCAAGACCGCGTCGTCTGGCCCCGCCGACCGACGTCATCGATTCTGCCGCCAATGAGCCGCCGTGTAGCCCCCGCACCATCGAGACGACATCGAACCCGCCGGTTGCGCCCAAGGCCATACGCATGGCGATCTCGTTGGCCTCCGATCCGGTGACCGCAAAATTTGTCATCTTGAGGTCACCCGGCAGGGTTGTTGCCAAGAGTTCAGCGAATTCAACCGCCCAGGGATTGGTGTACCAGGATGATTGATGTATGAAGCGGTCCGCCATATCGCGGATTGTCTCAGTGAGTTCCGGGTGAGAGTGGCCCAAGGTCAAACTCATCATGCCGGAGCTGAGATCGTAATAGACGTTACCGTCCACATCATGTAGGCGCACGCCTTCGCCACGCTCGAAAATGATTCGCGGTTCGAACCGCCACCCGAGGACGTATTCCTCGTCGCGGGCCATCAGGTCCTTGTGTCGGTTTGAGAAATCGAATGTGTCATTCATGATGAAACTCTCCACCGTCCGTTGTGTTTTTAGAAAGTGTAGGTTCGACAGGGCCTCCGCCCAAAGGATAAAATGCCATTGATTATACGCGCTCGGGGTTTCATGCATGACGACAGCACAATTTAGCGAAGACGGTTTGGGCAGAATTGAACGGCATTTTGGCGAGTACATATCGAGTGGAAAGATCGCCGGATGCTCGATGATCCTATGGAGTGGCGGCGAGGAATGCTTCACGAGTTTCCAGGGAGTGCAGGATATAGAGAACCCCACTCCCGTGAACCGGGAGACGATTTTTCGTATCTATTCAATGACCAAACCGGTGGCGAGCGTCGCCCTGATGATGCTGTGGGAGCGCGGTGAATTCGACCTCGACGATCCCCTCGCTCGGTTTATTCCGGCGTTTTCGGATATGACAGTGTATCACGAGGGAGGCGATCCAGAACCGGCGGCGGGAGCGATCACAATCCGCCAACTCTTGAGCCATACCTCTGGCCTGATCCTGCCCGCATTCTCGGAACATCCGTTGCGAGACATTTATATTGATAACGGTGTCAACGGGTCGCGGAGCGAAGGGACGCTCGGCGATGTGATTGGACGGCTCGCCGAACTGCCATTGTTGTTCCATCCGGGCACGCGGTGGGAATACAGCATGGCGACCGATGTGGTTGGGCATTTGGTTGAAGTCATCCACGGTCGATCTTTTGATAGGTTCTTGCAGGAGGAAATTTTCAGCCCGCTCGGCATGGTTGACACCGGGTTTCATCTCCTGGCCGAGAAAATTCCGCGCTTTGCTGCAAACTATACCCGCGACGGTGGGGCACCCATCCGGTCGATCGATCGACCAGGCGATAGCCGTTTTCTGGCGGTGCCCGACTACAAATCTGGCAATGGCGGATTGTTGTCGACGATGGATGATTATCTCCGCTTTTGCTTGATGCTGCGGAACAAGGGTAATCTCGACGGCGCGCGTATCCTAAAGTCGGATACGGTAGAGCTCATGACCCGCAATCATCTCGACGGTGATATGGGGACCATGGGCGCGGTTGATTTTGGCGGCCTCGATTGGACGGGCATTGGATTTGGTCTGGGCTTTTCCGTCGTCGTCGATGCCGCCCAGGTCGGGCATGGCAATAACGGGATATACGGCTGGTCGGGAGCGGCCAGCACCTATTTCTGGATCGACCCTGTCGCTGACCTCATTGTGATTTTTTTTACCCAATTCATGCCGTCGCGTACCTACACCATCCGTAGTGACCTCCGCCCCTTGGTTTACCAGGCTATGGTTATAGACTAGCTAGGACACGCAGCGACGGGAGAATGGCGATGGAATTGATATCGGCAGGTGGCAGTTTCGCGTGCGAAGTGCGCGACCATGCATTGTGGGAGACCCGGAACGACACCGATGTCGCCGCTATCCGCATGGCTTACCGTGATCATGGCGTACTCGTCTTTCGCCGACAGGCTTTATCTGAGGAGGAGTTGTTGGCCTTCGGGAAATCCATGGGAGAGCCGAGTATTTACGCGGAAACCCATTGGCTATCGACTGTGCCCGAAGTCATCATCCTGTCGAACATGCGTGACCAAGACGGCGAGATACTCGGCGGTCTTGCGAATAAGCCGCTGACCTGGCACACGGATCAATCGTATTACGCAGAGCCGGTAACGGGCTGTTTTCTCTACGGTGTGGAATTGCCGTCCGAAGGTGGTGCTACCCGATGGGCAAGCCTCTACGAAGCTTATGGCACGTTGCCCGCGAATTTGAAGAATATCGTCGACGGTGGCGTCGCCACTTTCAGCTACCGCGCGCGCTCGGCACAGGCGCAAAAGGCCGACGATAATCATGATTGGGAAACTCGGTTGCGTGAGACACCCGACGTCAAACATCCGTTGGTCAATGTCAGCCCAGCGACTGGGCGCCGCGCCTTGTTTATCGACCCTGGCACGGTGACCGGGATTGACGGCATGCCACAAGACGAAGCGGACGATGTTTTAGCTGCATTGATGCATCACGTCATCCAACCGTCGAATGTATACGAGCACGAATGGGCGCCAGGCGATCTCGTGATGTGGGACAATGCGGTCGTCCTGCACGCGCGTGACGGTTTTGCGAACGAACAGCATCGGCTCGTGAAACGCATGATCATTGAGCTTGATCCTGCACAGTATATCATTCCGCCTTCCGTAAATTAACGCGGGTGGTTGGACGAGGGCGGCCAAGATGAAATCGATCTATTCGGCGCATCGAACGGTCTTTGGCATCTGACGCCGGAGCAATTGTAGGAGATATTCGACCTAGCGCTGGAAAACGGCCTGCAAGTGCACATCCACAACAACGGCGGCGAAGCGACGGAATTGGTACTCGATTGTATGGCGCGCGCATTGCGCAAGCATCCCAATCCGGCAAACCGTTTCACGCTGCAATACACGCGATTGGCCAATGCCGCGTAATTCCGGCGGATGAAGGCGCTCGGCATGTGCGTCAATCTGTTCCCCAATCATCACTACTATTGGGGCGATCAACATTACGCGAAACGGTCGGGCCAGAGCGCGCGCAACGCATGAATGTCCGCGCGACTGCATTGTGTGAGGGGGTTCGCTGGCGATCCATTCCGACGCGCTGGTGACACCGCTCGGGCCTTTGTTCACCGCCTGGTGCGCGGTCAATCGCCAAACGCCGGGCGGGCGTATCTTGGGTGCACATGAACGGATCGGCGCTGCCGATGCGCTTTGCACGATCACGTTGGGGGCGGCTTATACTTTGAAGCTCGATAATGAGATTGGTTCGATCGAATGCGGCAAACGCGCGGACTTCGCCGTGCTCGAAGATGATCCGACAGAAACGAGTGACGCAGATCTCAAGGATTCGGGCATCTGGGGTGTGGCCTTGTGTGGACGGATTTTCCCCGCCGCTGTAATTTAGTGATGACAGCGCGCCCAACTCTGCCGCTCACCGTTATTGGTGGTTATCTCGGTGCTGGAAAGACAACGCTGATTAACCAGCTGTTACGCCATGCCGATGGGGTGCACTTGGCAGTGCTCGTTAACGATTTCGGTAAATTACTGATTGACACAGATTTGATCGAAAGCCGGGACGATAACGTCATCAGCAATACAGGTGGCTGCGTCTGATGCTCCTACGGCAGTGATCTGATGGAGGCGTCAATCGATCTCGATCAGATGGACCCGGTCCCCGACCATTTACTGATCGAGACCAGCGGCGTCGGTCTTCCTGACGCCATAACGGGATCGGTGCAATTGATACCGCGCTACACCATCGATGGCATTGTCGTCTTAGCGGATGCGGAAACTCAGAGCAATCGGGGCGAGGACCGCTATCTGCACGACACGATTACCCGCCAGCTTGCGGCAGCGGATGTTGTCATGCTCAACAAGGTCGACCTTTTGGCGCGAAAGGCCTCGGCCGAGACACGCCGATGGCTCGAAGGAAAAATTGCGGAAATTCCAATCGTCGAAACGGTGAACGCGGATGTGCCGTTGGCCGTCGTTTTAGATGTCGGGCATTTGTTTGACGTGAAGCGGACCAAAACACCTGGCCAGCATCACGCCAATCATGAAGCGGATGTGTTCGAGATTGACCGTCTAGTATATCCCGAGGCGCTTATGGATAAGCTGAGTGAGCAGGCGCATGGATTGATCCGTGTGAACGGATTTATCCAATCATCGGACGGCCGGTTTTGCGTTGTTCAATCCGTCGGCCGCCGTTGGGCGGTATCCGAGACATCACCAACCGATGAAGAGAAGGGGCGTATCGTCTGTATTACCCATATGCCGCCGATTGATACGCAGACTATCTCCCGGATTATTAACGAGTTGGATTAATTTCCTCGGCGCGCAATCAGCACAACTTCGTCTAAGGTCAAAACCGGATCGCCCGTCTTCTGATCGACGATTTCGCTGTGTATGAAGATGACACCACGCCCCGGTTTGCTTGAGGGGCGTTTGCTCGTGACCCGACGCATAAAGCGCAGGTCATCGCCGGCCTTCACACCGCGCACGAACCGAATTTTCAATTCAATTCCGCCCATTAAAGCCCAAACTTCTCCGAAATCGTTGAGCAGTTGATGGCCGAGTTTAAACCACAAGCTGATCGTGTAGCCGCCGCTGGCGACTAAATCGCCGAACACTGATTCCTTGGCGAGGTCTTCGTCGACATGGAACGGCCACGGATCGTATTCGTGGGCGAAGGCGAGCATTTCGTCGCGGTCGACGATGATCTGTCCGCCCCATTGTTCGTCGCCGTCGTCCAAATCTTCATAATAGAGGACCGGCACACCTGGCGGCGCGCCGGACCAACTTGGGCCTTCGCGAACAGGGGATTCGGTCAAAGTTCGAGGCCGCCGTTCGCTTCGATCCAGCGGGCGATCTCACTATTGTCCGCATTGTCAATCAGGTGGTTACGTGCAGATTGATACATCTCATGGATAGTGCTGCCGATCGTCCAGGGCACCTGCATTTCATGGGCAAGGTCGAGTGCCGTCGCCACGTCCTTGATCATCAGATCCATGGAGAAGCCGGAGTTGAACTCGCGGCTTAGTACGTATTCCTTGAGCTTGCCTTCGGTTGCGCTGTTCTTGCCGCTCGAGAAATTCAGGATGTCGACCATGTTTTGCGGGTCGAGACCAAACTTTTTCCCGACCACCAATGCCTCAATTCCAACAAGAAGGTTGGTCGCGGACAACACGTTGTTGATCGACTTCATGGCGTGAGCGGAGCCGAGGCCGCCGGTCTCGAAGATTTGCCCACCCATGGTCTCGAGCGCTGGGCGAACCCTCTCGATATCTTCTTTCTCGCCGCCGACCATAATGGCGATAGTGCCCTCAATAGCGCGAGGCACGCCGCCGGAGACCGGGGCGTCGACCATGCGAATGCCGCGCTCTGCAAGTTCTTCGCCAAGCGCGATAGTGCCCATCGGTGCGGAAGACGACATATCGACCAGGACGGAACCTTCCGCCATGCCCTCCGCCACGCCGCCGTCGCCGAGGATGGCGTCTCGAACGATTTTACCGTTGGGCAGACAGGTAAAGACGGCGTCGGCATCTTGTCCTACCGCCGCCATACCGTTTGCTGGGCGGGCTGTTTCGTGTTCCGTGGTGAACGCATCAACCGCCGCCTTATTCAGGTCACCGATGATGACTTCGTTCCCGCCGCGGGCCAGATTGGCCGCCATGGGACCGCCCATATTACCAATACCAACATATCCAAATCGCATGCTCATTACTCCTAATCATCTCCGCCGTCGTATTCGGCGAATATTTCCTTGGCAATTTTAAACCCACTGACGGCGCAAGGGGCCCCGGCGTAGACGCCAATGTGTAATAGGATAGCCGCGATCTCTTCTTTGCTGACGCCATTGTTCAGGGCGCCTTTCAGATGAAGGCGCAATTCTTCATGACGCGGCAGGCCGGCTAAGAGGGCCACGTTGATCATGCTACGCGTCTTTTTATCGATGGTCTCGTCTTGCCAGACGGTACCCCAAGCATACTCCGTTACGAAATCTTGTAGTTTCTTTGTAAAGTCATCGGCATTGTTGATCGAATTATCGACATATTCCGACCCGAGGACCTGCTTTCGGACCGCTAGTCCGGCTTCGTAAGCATCAGAGGCCATTGCATTATATTCCTCATGTTTGGAGGTTGACGCCGTGGCGGGAACCTTTCCCGTTGGGCCATTGTCTACAAACATGCGCCGACCAAATGTTACGGCAAGGTGATGGGGAAAGCTTGCGGAAAATCTGGTATTTCGATACCATTTACCTAATACAGGGAATCCACAACAAGGCTAACCGCCATGGTGTTCAAGAAGAAGGAAGCGGCTAAGGCTTCCGCGCAAAAGGCCACCCGTGAGGCTCCACCGTCGATAATTAGCGCTGATTTGCATATTGTCGGCGACATTGAGGGGGACGGCGAGTTGTACATCGACGGGCGCGTGGATGGAAACATCCGTTGCGAGACCTTAACCGTGGGCAAGCAAGGTCAAGTCGAGGGTAAGATCGTCGTGACCACGCTGAAATTGTTGGGAACGATTACCGGATCGGTGCGGGCGCAAGCGGTCAGCATGACGAAGACAGCGCGGATGATCGGCGATGTCGCTCATCAGAAGATTGAAATCGATGCCGGTGCGATGGTCGATGGGCTTTACAAGCACCTGAAGCCGGAAGATTTCGAAAAACGGGGAGAGCGGTTCAAGGACGTGACGCCACCTGATTTACCGAAAGCGGCAATCCCGCGATCGCCGAAATCTGAAGACGCCATGGCAAAGCCCGCCGGGGAAAAAGAAGAGCCCGCCAAAGCGCTTCACTAAAACTCTCGAGGCTCTTCAATAGAATTTAAAGTATTTGAAAGACGTTGTATTCGGCGTGATCCGGTATGCGTCTGCCGACGCCGACCGAGACGATGCGATTGAGCCAATCGTACTTTTCGACCGACGTCTCGAAATAGGGTGTGTTCCGTAAGTAGTATTCCGAAGGATCGGCTGTCTCGCCATCGGCGATTCGCTGCATCACTTCCGGCGAGCCATAGCGAATACCCGTGTAATACATATAGATGAGCGCATCGTCATCCGTCTTCAGGATTATGCGGACATTCGGATTCATCGCGCCATCGCTGCGGAAGATCTATTGATCCATCCCTCCAAGGACGATTCCCTTGAGCCTCGGTCCCTCGAAACTGCCATCGCCCAGCATATCGATGTGCCGGGTACCGAATGGTGTCTGGCCGACATCGTGTAAATGATCGACGGTGACACGGATCGTGAACAAGAATTCGGATTTAAGCTCGGGCATGGGATTTTTCCTCTCTTTCAGGCGATGGCAAATCGTGCCGTGCCAAAGCGCCGGTGTTACGTCTTGACGTTAAGCGAAGTTTCGCGGTCTTATCGGTGTGAATCTATAAGCTTGAGGCCTGTGAATATGGCAACCGGGATTTCCCGCCGTTCTCTCTTGTGGTCCCTGTCCTTACCGCTCTTGGCACCGGGTTGTGTGACGTTTGCGTCCAAGGATTTGGTCACTCTCCGGCGGGATCCCGGCCAACCGCTGACCCGAATAGCGCTTGGGTCTTGCCTGCGAGAGAACCGGGCGCAGCCGATATGGCCGCGCGTTGTGGCGGCGAAGCCGGACCTGTTCGTCCACCTCGGCGACAATGTGTATGGAGACACGGAAAGCACCTCGGAACTGCGTTCGAAATATGGACGGTTGTGGGGCGATGCCGGTTATCAGGCGCTACGTCGAAAGGTTCCGGTGGTGGCGACGTGGGATGATCATGATTTCGGTAAGGACAATGCCGGGTCAGGGTTCTGGGCGAAGGCTGCGACGAAACAGGTCTTCTGCGATTTCTTCGGTGAGCCGCTGAGTTCGGAACGCCGCACGCGGAACGGCGGTATTTATACGTCCTATGAATACGGTCCGCTTGGCCAGCGTGTGCAGATCATCCTGTTGGATGTGCGATATGACCGCAGCCCCTTGGTCAAGGTGACACGCCAGGAACGCGCGGCGCGGAAGGCAAAGCATATGGGATACTACCGCGCCAATCCCGATCCGGCGGCGCGAATGCTCGGCGAGGATCAATGGGGGTGGCTCGAGAGGGAATTGCGCAAGCCCGCAGACCTGCGGCTGGTCGCCAGCGGGACACGGGTACTGGCGGAAGAAACTGGACATGAAGAGTGGGCGAACTTTCCCCGCGACCGCCGACGCCTATTCGAGTTGATCGGCAAGACTGCCGCCAACGGTGTGTTGTTCGTTAGCGGTGATCCACATTTCTCGGAATACTCAAAAATCGCCGACGCTTCGGTGCCCTATCCGCTCTGGGATATGACGTCGAGCGCGCTCAATCAATACAATCGCGGCAAGCGGCCGAACGCGCGGCGCGTAGTCGGCCCGTTCGGGGAGCCGAATTTCGGTGTGATTGAGATTGATTGGAACGCGCCGAAACCGATCGTGCATCTATCGACACGAAATATGAAAGGCGCCACCGTCTTGCGCCAAGATATTCCGTTGGACGCGCTAAAAGTGCCGACCAGCTAAGGCGTCAGGCTTCGGTCCACCCGTCGCCCAATCCAACAGTTCGACCATGTGGACAACCGGCAGATCGGTGCCGGCCGATATCTGCGCCATGCAGCCGATGTTTCCGGCGGCGATGATGTCGGATTTAGTCGCCTCGATGTGCCCGACTTTGCGGTCCCGCAGCCGCGTGGCGATCTCCGGCTGTAACAAATTATAGGTGCCCGCCGACCCGCAGCAGAGATGTCCTTCTGCCGGGGTGCGAATGTCGAATCCGGCATTGCCGAGCAATTCCTTCGGCAGGTCGGTGATTTTCTGACCGTGTTGCATGGAGCAGGCGGAATGATATGCGACTGCCAGCGGTTCCGGTGCTTTCGCTGCGGCCAGGTCCAGTGTCGCCAGAAATTCTGCGATGTCCTTGGTAAGGCCTGAGATCTGTGCCGCATCTTCTTTCAGTGCGGCATCTTCGCGGAACATGAAGCCGTAATCCTTCACCGTGGTGCCGCAGCCGCTGGCATTAACGATGATCGCATCGAGCCCACCCGTCTCCATCTCTCGTCGCCACGCGCGGATATTGCCTGCCGCTTGATCATGGCTGTTGTCGGTTCGGCCCATATGATGGACGAGCGCCCCACAGCAACCGCTGCCTTTGGCAACCACGACTTCGACACCAAGCCGGTTCAACAGCCGCACCGTCGCTTCGTTGATTTCCGGCGCCAGGACCTGTTGCGCGCAGCCGTTCATCAAGGCGACACGGGCGCGGCGTTCTCCCGAGGCGGGGAAGTTCTGCGGGCGGTCGACCCGCGACGGCGGCGGCACCGATGCAGGTGCCAGTCCGAACATCGCGCCGAGCGTGCCCGGTAGGAAGCGCGCAAGCGGTTTCGCGAGCGATGCGCCAATCAGCGCTAGGCGAAAGAGGAAGGGTTTCGGCAGAACGAAGGCCAGAAAGCGGCGCATCGCCCGGTCCATGAGGGGACGTGTGTGGGTCCGCTCGATATGGGCTCGGGCATGGTCGACCAGATGCATGTAGTGCACGCCGGATGGGCACGTCGTCATACAGGAAAGGCAGGAGAGGCAGCGGTCGATATGCTTGACCGTCTCGACCGGGGCCGGAATGTCGCGTTCCAGCATATCCTTGATTTGATAGATGCGCCCGCGCGGCGAGTCGAGTTCATCGCCAAGCAGCGTGTAGGTCGGGCAGGTCGCGGTGCAGAACCCGCAATGGACGCAGGCCCGCAAGATCGCGTTGGCTTCCGCAATGTTGGGGTCGGCGAGCTGGGCCAGGGTGAAGTGAGTTTGCATATCTTAGACCCCCGCGTACATACGGCCGGGGTTGAGGATGCCGAGCGGATCAAAGCTTTCCTTGATCCGGGCGCTCAACTTGGCGAGACCGTCCGATGGGGGCTCGAATACGGGGATGGCGGCGCGCAACTCGTCGGGCGCGCGGATCAGCGTCGCGTGGCCGCCGGTTTCTGCCACCGCGCTTCGGATGGCGTCGGCGGACGCGGCATCGGTTGGCGGCACGGCGAGCCAGATGAGCCCACCGCCCCAATCGAGAAAGGCGTCCGCATCGGGCGCAGTCGACAATTGGGCTGCGAGATGCGCGCCCGCTTGTGGTGCCACAGAAATTCGCCAGACCGGGCGGGTATCACCCTCATCGGCGAAGGGCAGCACGTCACGAACTTCCGTCCAGAACCGACCGGAGTTGTGGCCGTGCAATTCCTCCGTTGGGCCGAACGTGGCCAAGTCTTCCCGCAGCACCCGGCAGCGATATTCGACCGAAGGGCCAGGCCCTTCGACCCGGATGGCGGTTACGCTGGCCCCGGCATCGCGGACATAGGAAGCGCCGGAGTCGACGGTAAGGCTCTGCGGCATCCACGCACCGCCAGTCACGTCGTGCGGGCTGTGGAAGGCGCGGGTCATCGCCGCGACGGCTTGGTCGCCGTCCAAACCCATGACAAGAACCGTGCGCGTTTTCTCCGGCGCTGGCAGCACCTTGATCGTCAATTCCGTCATCACGCCAAGTGTGCCCCAGGAGCCCGCCAGAAGTTTGCAGAGATCGTAGCCGGTGACGTTCTTCACCACACGCCCACCGGATTTATAATCGTCGCCGCGGCCCGAGATCGCTTGGAATCCAAGAAAATGATCGCGCGCGGCACCCGCTTTGATGCGGCGCGGCCCGGAGAGATTGCAAGCGATGTTACCGCCCAAGGTACCCTTGCCGCCGTCATGCCCCAGCAGGTGAGAGAGGTCCGGCGGCTCGAAGGCAAGCTGCTGATTGCGCTCGGCGACGGTGTCCTCTATCTCGGCGAGTGAGGTGCCTGCCCCAGCGGAGAGAACCAGTTCTTCCGGCTCGTATAGGCTGATACCCGATAGCGCCGAGACGTCTATCGTGTGGCCCACATTGCCGGGCCGACCTATGGCGCGCTTCGAGCCGTGTCCGATTAATTCGACGGGAGTCTTGTTCTCGGCTGCCCAGCGCACGGCGTCGCGTACTTGTTCCGGTGTTTCGGGTTTTAAGGTTTCGGGCATTCGGGCGCCACCAAAATCAACGTCTTTCCGGAAACGGCAAAGCGTTATCCGGAATTATTGCCTGAGCGTCCCTTTCGCGGCAAATTTGCTGTTTGCAGGACTCAGGCAGTAATTCCGGGTTCATGCTGAGCATGCCCCGGAATGACGGCATGTTGTGAGCCAACATTGTCTAAAACCTCGGAATATCGGGAAAGCGGGTTTGGCCGCCATGAATGTGGACGCGGCCAAGTTCTGCGCAGCGGTGCAGCGTCGGGAATACCTTGCCGGGATTGAGTAAGCTCTGCGGGTCGAAGGCGCATTTGAGCCGTTGCTGTTGATTCAGGTCGTCTTCGCTGAACATAGTGCCCATCAGGTCACGCTTCTCGACACCGACCCCGTGCTCGCCGGTCAGGACGCCACCGACCTCGACACAGAGTTTTAGGATATCGGCGCCGAAATCCTCCGCTTTCTCTAACTCGCCAGGCTCGTTGGCGTCGTACAGTATGAGCGGATGCAGGTTGCCGTCGCCTGCGTGAAAGACATTGGCGACGCGTAGGCCGTAATGCTCCGACATCTCGTTCATACGTTTCAGGACATGGGGCAATTGGTGGCGCGGAATGGTGCCGTCCATGCAGTAGTAGTCGGGCGAGATGCGGCCAATGGCGGGGAAGGCGGCCTTGCGCCCGGCCCAGAAGCGTTGGCGTTCTTCTTCGTTCTCTGAGACGCGGATGGATTGGGCTTGGTTTTGCTCGGCGACCTCTCGGACCTGTTCAATTAAATAATCGACCTCGGTCTCGGGACCGTCGAGCTCCACGATCAACAGGGCCTGGCAGTCAACGGGATAGCCCGCGTGGACGAAATCTTCGGCCGCCTGGATCGCTGGACCGTCCATGATCTCCATGCCGCCCGGAATGATCCCGGCGCCGATAGTGTCGCTGACGCATTGCCCGGCCTGCTCGCTCGACGGGAAGCCGATCAGCAACGCGCGCGCTGTCTCGGGAGAGCGCAAGATGCGCACTGTGACTTCGGTAACCACGCCGAGCAAACCTTCGGAGCCGGTCAAGATGCCGAGAATGTCATAGCCTTTGCTGTCCAAGTGTTTACCGCCGAGGCGAATAATTTCACCGTCGATCATCACGAGTTCCAGGCCTAGCACATTATTGGTAGTGAGGCCGTATTTGAGGCAATGCACGCCGCCCGAATTTTCCGCGATATTGCCGCCGATGGTGCAGGCGATCTGCGAGGAAGGATCGGGCGCGTAGTAGAACCCCTTGTGCTGCACGGCCTGCGTCACACCGAGATTGGTAACGCCTGGTTGTACCGTGGCGCAACGGTTGTCGAAATCGACCTCGAGCACGCGGTTAAACTTTCCAAGCCCCAACAGAACTCCGTCTTCCAACGGCAGCGCACCGCCCGACAGGGATGTACCGGCGCCACGCGGCACCACGCGGACATTGTTGTCGTTGCAGTATTTTAAAATTTCGCTGACCTGCTCCGTCGTCTCCGGCAGAACCACGATCATCGGTAATTGGCGATAGGCGGTGAGCCCGTCGGATTCGTAGGCGCGGCGTTCGGCTTCTTCGGTGATGACCCCTTCGCCGGGCACGATCTCACGCAGGGCCGCGGCAATCTCCACGCGGCGCGCCATCACGTCCTTATCCGTCTCCGGCATCTTTAGCATGAGATTCTCCCTCGGTTCTGTCGCTAGTTTATCCGGGCTACAGCGAACTCGTCATCTTCCAAATTCGGAAGTACGAAGAGAATGCATATCCGCATGGCGGTCAGTAACGCAAGCCTCGATCGACGACGTTCCGCAGAGGTTTTCCGGCATACCAGCGGGCAATGTTGTCGAAGACGAGGTCGATGGTGAGCGGCGCATAATTATCGTCGTCATCGGAAGAGACATGCGGTGTGAGGATGACGTTGGGCGCGCTCCATAGAGGCGAGTCGGACGGAAGAGGTTCCGGGTGGAAGACATCGAGGATGGCGCCTCGTATTCGTCTGTCGACGAGACGTTGGCAAAGTGCTTCATAATCCACAATCCGAGCCCGGCCCATATTGATCAGGCCCGCCTCAGGGCGCAAACAATCCAGAGCCGAGGCATTGATCAAGCCCTCGGTTTCCAATGTTAAAGGAGCGGCGACGAGGACAAAATCGGCGCGGCGCATCATTTCATGCAGTCGGTCCGGCGTTCCCATCTCGTGGACCGAGCGATGTGATTTTCCACTGCGCCGAATGCCGAGGACGTGCAGGCCTAGTTTGCGGGCCGCTTTTGCGGCGGCAACGCCCATATTACCGACACCGATGATGAGAGCGGTCTTGCCCTGAATTGCCGTCGCGTAATGACGCTTCCACAAACCTTCTCGCTGGACGGTCACCGTCTCCGGGATTCGTTCGTTCAGCATCAGCAGCGCCGTCATGGCGAATTGCTCCGCCTTGGGTGCATGGACGCCCCGGTTGTTGGTGAGGACCGTGCCCGGCGGTAGCCAGTCGAGTGGCATGATATGCTCGATCCCAGCCCCCGTCATGTGTATCCATTTGAGGCGCGGGGCAAGGGTTTCCGTCTCTGCATACGGAAATCGCCAGCCGACGAGAATATCCGCATCCTCGACCATATGCCTGTAGTCGTTTGCGTCTTCTGTGACCGTGACGTCGATCCGTGCCGCGAGGTCCGGATGGCGTGCGGCGGCGGCGGCATAACGCTCTGGCGTGACTTTATAGACCAGATCCATCGGCGCCACATTTTGAATGTGGAGGCGTAGGCGCTCCGGTGGCGCGGTCCAGTCTTTCGGCATCCTGCTGCGGCGAGCGGTTGCTACCATCGACCTATTCCGCCGCCGCTTGGGTTTCGGAGCCGTGTCCGTCGAGCAATTGTTCCACGATCCAGCGGTCGACCGCATTGACGCCCCATTCGCGACGAGCGAGCCGGCCCGGCAGCGCTAGTGGCGATGTGATGCCCGCTTGCTGGCGCTCGCAGATGACATTGTCTTCGGCATGAGTCATATCCCAGCGGCGATAATAGCGCTCGGCAATTTCCTCGAAATCGGGCCGCGCTGCTGTTTCGCGCGGGAAGCCGGAGCCGACGACGAGCTCAATCTGCGCCGCGCCGCGGGGGCGTATTTCCATCCACCAAAAGCAATCCGATGTAGCGACGAAATATGTCGAGGGATAGAGGCTCAGAAAATGACTGCCCTCGAGCGCTGAGCCGGACCTCGACGCAATCGGTGGAAAGGGAGAGGTGTCACCTTTCAGCAATGCCGCCGTCTGCGCGACCGGGATCAGCGAGCCCGACCAGGCGCCAACTGCATCGATCGGTGCCGCCATCTGGTCGCCCAATGATTGCCGGTGAACCGCGGGGATGTGATAGGATTCGCGCTGATTCTCAAGGTAGAGTTTCCAGTTACAGGCGACGTCCCACACCTTGCGCCGGGTTGTCACCAAATTGGGGAAGTCGTAACTGGCGATGTGCGACGGCAGCTCACCGAGATAGCTGGCGAGGCTCTCGGCTTGCGGGTCGAAATTCACGAACAGGAAATCGGCCCAGGTCTCCAGTCGGACTGGAATTAGCCCATTATCCTGCATCTCGAAGCCAACGGTGTCTTCCATGCCGCCGGCGCTGATCAGTCCGCCGTCGAGCGTGAAGGCCCAATGATGGTAGGGACAGACGATGGCCTTGCAATTGCCTTCACCAGTGAGCAGTTGCGTGCCCCGGTGCCGGCAGGAATTGGCGAAGGCTTTAATCACACCCTTTTCATTGCGGGTCAGCAGGATGGGGATGCCCGCTACATCAGCCGCCAAATAATCACCGGGATTAGGCAATAGGTCGCCGCGCCCGACGAAGTTCCAAACCTTCATGAAGACACGCTCTATCTCAAGCCGGTGGAAACCTTCGTCCGTGTAACACCAGGGTGGCAGGTTCTCGGCTTCCAGCGGTGGTTTTAGCGCATTCACGTAGTGCTTGGGATCGAGCATGTCGTCGATGGGGGGCATGGAACAGTCCTCCGGTTAGCTGAGAATCTCGAAATGAGCCTCCGTCGGCCGCCCGTTGGGCCCATTGATCGGCAGCAGGTCCATTGGGCAGGCGGAGAAGGCGACGATGCAATCCATCTCCGCCCTGAGGGTGATGGCGTCGCCGGCCGCGCTTACCGGGGGGCGCCATTCCAATCGACCGTCCTCCAGGATCGCGATGTTCATAAACAGGTTGAGTGGGCAGGGTGTCTCCGGCGCGGCCACGCCGATATCGGACAGCGCCTTGTGGAGGTTTTCGGTGCAATTGTCGTGGTGCCCGACATGACCAAGCTGTTCGTAACGCTGAGGGTCGCACGACGCGATCAGGGTGTCGTGCACGCCCGGACTGGTGTCGGTGGTCACGTTCAGGATATCGCGTCGTCGGTTCGTAACATATGTATCTCCGACATCCGGATTGGCTTTTTGGAAAGCGGCGCGGCTGTGTTCCATCGACATGAATTCGCCCGTATTGGCCGTGGCGAAGGCCCAGGTGTCGACCACCTGCTGGCCGTGCGTGTTAATGACCCGTATGGATTGGCCGGCGCGGAGTCGTGCGGCGATGCCGGCGCGTTCCGGGATCGTTTGAAGGGTGTTGCCCATGAGCGAAATCCTTCTCCCTCAATGTTTACTCATTCGAGTGTCGATGGATTTCGTCCCGCCCGCAACTCCGCTCTGACAAGATCGAGCGGGGATATCTGCCCGGATGAACCTATGTTATGGACTAAAGGCGTATTGGAAGGAGCTTGAAATGGATAAGGTAAAACTGGTTCAACCCGATTTTGCGGATGACGAGGTCGCGGCGATATTCGACGATATTCGCAAGACCAAGGGTGCGAATTTTCTGACGCCGACCTGGGGGTTTTTCGCGCTCGATATCGAACTGTTAAAAGGCTGGTGGACGTTGACAAAGCGCCTGCAGATGACCGAAGGGTCGCTGCCGAAACCGTTGCTGAACGCGATCTCGCTGGTCTGTGCGGCGGAAGTCGATTGCCCGCGCTGCATCAACAACCATCAAACCCATCTGATCGAACATTTTGAGATGACTGTTGACGATGTGATGGAGTGTATCGATTTCGAAAGTTCGGAATCCCTCGATCCAATGTGGAAGGATGTGCTGCGGTTCGCGCGCAAGGTCGCTTTCAACGAAGGGACGACGGAAGAGGACTTCCAGGCATTGCGCGGTCACGGGATTGATGATGTTGGCATCGCCGAGCTGGTCTCCATGGCGATGCTGGAATCTGGCATGGCACGGCACGCGGTTGGTGTCGCCCCTTTCGAGAACGGCAGCGAATGGCCAAAGAACAATCTACCCTCGGCGTTCTATGGCGATAACGTAAATCGTTAACAACCCTCCCCTGCAAGCGGGAGAGAGAAACCTATTTTGCCACTCGGCGACGTCCCCTCTCCCGCTTGCGGGGGAGGGTTAGGGTGGGGGAATGGTTGCTTAGGGCACCTTCGCCGCAATGATCTCGATCTCGACCTTCATCTCCGGCATGGACAGTGAGGTGACGACGATACGTGTCGAGGACGGCGGCGGGTTGCCGACGCGTTCGGCGCGGACGGCGCGAAAGGCGTCCCGGTAGCGGGGATCGGTGATGAAAGTCGTCATCTTCACCACATCGCTCATCGTCATGCCGGCGGCGCGCAGTACCGCTTCGACATTATCGAAGGCGGCTTCGATCTGTTGTTCCGTGTCCTCGGGGATTGTGCCGTCCTTGAGCATGCCGATTTGTCCCGAGCTGACGAGAATGGCCGCGCCCGGAGGAATGAGAACCGCGTCGCTATGCGCCGAAAGCGGAGCCGGGGTTTCGTCCGAGTGGATGTGTTTTAAAGACATCGTGAAATCCTTTCGTGCGGCCTAGGGGAGATAGGCGCCGCCGTTGACGTGGATGGTCTGTCCGGTGACGTAACTGCCCGCCAGACCGCAGAGCGCACGGATCATAGCCGCGACTTCTTCCGGCCGGCCCATGCGGTCCTGGATCAGGAATTTGATATCGGTCTTCGGACGGGCACCCGCAGAGGCCCCCCGCACCGTATCGATGTGGCCCGGTACCACGGTGTTGACGCGAATATTGTCGCCGCCGACCTCATGCGCCAGACCCTTCATAAAGCCGATAATGGCCATATTCGCGGCGGCGACATGGGTGCGCCCGGCGACGCCCGTGTGGCTGGCGATCCCGCCAAGTGAAATGATCGTGCCGCCGCCCGCCTTGCGCAAGTGCGGCAGGGCGGCTTGGGCGCAGAGCATCGTGCCTTCGACCGTTGGCATATTGACCCGCCGCCACTCATCCATGGTGAGCTCGTCCAATGGTGTATTGCCACGCACCCCCGCATTGTTGATGAGGATCGAGAGTTTGCCGAAACGCTCGACGACTGCATCGGTCATCTCCTTGATGGCTGCGGCGTCGGTGATGCTGGCGGTGAAATGCATGGCGCGGCCCCCGGCGTCTTCTATTTCTCGGGCCAACGTCTCCGCTTCCGCACCCGATGTCATCGCGTTGACGCAGACCGTCGCTCCCGCCTCGGCTAAGGCCAAACACGTGGCGCGGCCGATATTATACGCAGCGCCAGTGACGATGGCGACTTCGTTTGCAAGTTCCCGTTCGGTTGACGGCATGAGAGCTCTCCGTGGCTATTTCTCTATGATGTAGCGCTGACCGTGGGCGAAGCGACGACTGGGCGGCAACCCGAGTCGGGCTAGGCTTACTTATACCAATTATGAGGAGATGCCGCGATGCCTCGCAACGATCTTACTTTCGGATGGTTCCTGCCTACAAGCGGCGATACGACTTGCTTCGGCGACCCAGCCGCGCGCATCCCGCAGAGTTCGGAAGTCTTTGATGAAATTGTCGCCGCCGTCGACGAAGGCGGGTACAAGTATCTTTTGATGCCGGTGAATGCGACCTGCTGGGAAGCGACGGTCGTCGGCTCATATTACGCAGCGCGGACGAAGAATTTAGCGCCGTTGATCGCGCTTCGATCCGGCTATTGCAATCCTACTCTCGCGGCTAAGATGTTCGCGACTTTGGACCAGATGTCGGGCGGGCGTTTGTGTATCAATTTGATTGCCGGGATCAGCGACGACGACACGCGTGCTGATGGGATTATGGACACCAAGGAAGTCCGCTACGAGAAGATGGACGAAGAAGTTGAGGTCATGAAGAAGCTCTGGGCAGCTTCCGGCGCGATCGATCATCAAGGTAAGCATTATTCGGTGACGCAGGCAATTGAGCCAAAGCCTTTACAGCGGCCGCATCCGCCCTTTTTTCTCGGGGGTGGTTCAGAATTTGCGCTGGAGATTTCGGCGAAGCATTCGACGGTCCATCTTTTCTGGGGCGACAAGCCGGAAGTTATTGCAGAGAAGGTCGGTGATATCCGCGAACGCGCCGCGAAATACGGGCGGCGGGATGACATTCAATTTGGCATGCGGCTGCAGATTATTTGCGAAGAGACTGAGGAGGCTGCATGGGATGCGGCCTATCGGCTGATCGCTGGGTCGACGAAATTCGAAATTGCCAATAGTCGGCTCGGCGCGGGCGCGGTCGAAGGGGTGCGTAAGACATCAGAAGCGAACCGCCGGGTGTGGGAACTGCTGGAAGAGTCTGGCGATGAGATGAAAATTCATCCGCATCTGTGGACCGGTATTTCGACGGTTCGCACTGG
The DNA here is from genome assembly GCA_913046825.1 of uncultured Rickettsiales bacterium. The sequence continues at coordinate 33,233 of CAJWTF010000011.1, forward strand.
GGCCGGGATCGCCGTCGTAGGAACGCCTAAACAAGTGGCCGAAACGTTGGATGAGTTCGTGACGGCGGGATGCACGAGTTTTTGTCTATCGGGATATCCGCACGCGGAAGCAGCGCGCGTATTCTCGACCAAGGTCATGCCGTATTTCGAAGGGCGGCTCTCCGAAGGGTTTCCCCATGCGGCGTAAGCTTTAAGGACGAGAGAAATCGAGGAACTTGCCGAAACGTTTGGTCAGTTCGAGGTGGACGACGCTGCCGCCGACAATCATTTCCGGGCGAATTTGATCGTCGGTCAATAAAGTTGACAAGCCATGCACGAGGCACCAGGTGGTGAATACTTGGTCGGGAGCCGGAGAACTATAAAATCCAGACGGTTGGCATCGGCCTGACTTCGGCGGCGCTGATTGCGGGAGCGATGTCGAACTTAGGGCTGAAAATGGTATTGCAATGCTGTTGGCGTCTACCTGACGCTGACCCGCTTACTAATAGCTTTGCCAAAGGCGATTTGGTCGGTGGCGACTCTGGCGCGCAAGGTCCCGCTGCTTTGAGGTCGATTTGACCGTTCAGACGCAGGATGACGCTTAACCACCGATAGGCTTGAACCAAATACCCTTGGCCGGCCTCGTAAAGGCAAGCGAGTCAGAAAATGCAAACGTAGCCAGAGCGGGTCTTGGCATTTTGCGCACCAACAAGTGAGGCTTCGTGGGCTGCCTTCAGGTTGTCCGTCTTGGCCTGGCAGCCGTCATAGAAATAAGACCCTTGATTGTCGCCCTCGACACACAGCAGCAGCAAATTGGCATTGTCGCTATCGATGTAATTTTTTTGTATTTTGGAGAGTCGGCTTGCTATGAGGATGTGCCGATCAATTGAAAGATACCGCTCAGTAAAGTGATCGGAAACTTCCACAACATAGAAACAGACCTCTAATTACACGCCGGATGCCCGTAACGGTTCTGATGTGCGCCCGTCCCGCATGTCCGCAATTTCGTGGGACGAGAACAGCTTAGCAAATGTCGCGTGGAAATAGGGTTGCATAAATGTTACGCGAGGTCGCTTTTCTGGCGGGAAAAATTAACTTCTTCTGCGTAGTCCCTGTTGATGAGAAGTTAAAGGAAATTTGCATGACAAAGGCAATCCAACTCGACCAACGCGGGCCGGTCTGGGTGTTCACTATCGATCAGCCGGAGAAAATGAACGCGCTCGATTTCACTACCAATGAAGAGATGACCGACCTCTGGCGGAATTTCTCCAAAGACGATGGCGCCCGTGTCGCGGTCGTCACCGGTGCTGTGGAAAAATCTTTTTGCGCGGGCGCTGATCTCAAGACCTACACGATGCCCTTTGCGACATCGCCGGCGATGGAGTTTCGACACAAATACACCAATGGACCGGGATTCGCGGGCATCACGCGCGGTATGGAGATCAACAAGCCGGTCATCGCCGCGGTTAATGGGTATGCGATGTCGGGCGGGTTGGAATTGGCGTTGGCGGCCGATTTGCGGTTTTGCTCGCCGAACGCGCAGTTTGCCTTCCAAGATGTGCGCTGGGGCTTCCATCCTTGTGATGGTGGTTGCGTGCGCTTGCCGCAGATTGTCGGCTTGGGCCATGCGATGGAATTGATTCTGTCGGGAGACCGGGTCGGCGCAGATCATGCCTTTCGTATTGGGTTGGTGAACCGGATCATTCCAGCGGAAACACTGCTTGAAGAGACACTGGAATATGCGGACCGATTGGCCGCACGCGCGCCGCTTGCGCAACAAGCTGCGAAAGAAGTCGTCCTAGCCGCATATGGCAAGGCGATGGAAGATGCGTTACGGATGGAATCGCGCTCGTTCTACGATCTTGGCCGGACGGAAGACCTCGACGAGGGGACGACCGCGTTTCGCGAAAAGCGGGACGCTAATTTCAAGGGACGTTAGAACAATGGAACATCAGGTATTAGGGCCCGGTTTCGCTGTTGAAATCACCGGTGTCGACCTCACGCAAGAGCAATCCGAGAGTACGGTCGACGCAATGCGCGATCTTTGGCTTCAACATAAAGTCGCGGTGTTTCGGAATCAGAGGCTTGTGGACGAGGATCTGATCCGTTTTGCCCAATATTTCGGACCGACCTATGTCTATGTCCGTGATCAATTCAATGACCGCAAGCGCCCGGTTATTACAATTATCTCGAATATTCAGAAGGACGGCCAGAAGCTCGGTGATCTCGGCGACGGAGAGGTGCATTGGCACACCGATCAGGCATATTCGAAGGAAGGCTCGTTCGGGACGATATTGTACGGCGTCGAAATCCCTGAAGATGGAGGCGCCACTTGTTACGGCGATCTGGCGCAGGCGTATGAGGCGCTGCCGGATGAGCTAAAGGAAAAGATCGCGGACAAAACTGTGACATATTCGATCGCACGCGCGGCGGAGACCCAGAAGCTCGGTCTGCCGGAAGTCCAACGCAGGGCGAAGCCGCCACTCTCTCATCCCTTGGTGCGCACCCATCCCTATCTCGCCCGCAAGGCGCTCTATATCAGCCCTAACCACGCACTTCATGTTGATGGCATGGACGTGGCGGAGGGGGCCGAACTGCTCGAGGCGTTGCATGCCTGCGCGACCCGACCCGAAGCGGTCTATTGTCATCAATGGCGCAAGGGCGACCTCGTCATACACGACAATACTTCGACAATTCATCGGCGCGATCCGTTTCCTGGAAGCCAACGGCGCTTGCTGCGGCGGACCGGATTCTTGCTGCCCGAAGAGGTGCGCTCGGCCTTCTAGGCGGCGCTTGCCGCGCCCTCCACCGGGGCTAAATCTTCCCTTATGGCCGGGGCTTAAGTCGGGCGACGAATAGGGGGAGAATAGGATGGCGGATCAAGCGTATGATGTGGTGGTTGTCGGTGCCGGAAATGCGGCTCTGTGCGCGGCGATTTCAGCGAAACTCGAAGGCGCACACGTCCTCGTCCTGGAAAAGGCGTCCGCGGAAGAAAAGGGTGGCAATTCCTATTTCACTGCGGGCGGATTTCGTTTTGCGCATAACGGCCTTGATGACGTCTGCACGGATGTCCTGGTTGATCTCTCGGATGCGGAACGCGATCTAATCGATTTGCCGGCTCATGACCGCAATCATTTCTACGACCAGCTGATGAAGGTTACCCGACATCAGTCGGACGAGGACCTCGCGTGGACCTTGATCGATGGGTCGCGCCCGACCATGGCCTGGCTGCGTGAACAGGGCGTGCGCTTTGTGCCGATGTTCGGACGGCAATCCTTTATGGTCGACGGCAAGCATCGGTTTTACGGCGGCGTGAATATTGAAGCGGTCGGCGGTGGTGCCGGGCTCGTCGAATTCCTGATAAAGCGCACCAACGATCTCGGTATTGAGATTCGCTACGAGACCGGTGCACGCAAATTGACAATCGACCGCAGCGGCCGCCTCCAAGGGGTCGAGGTGAAGACCATCGAAGGTTATGAGGAAATTCCCTGCCATTCGGTGGTGCTCGGCTGCGGCGGGTTCGAATCCAATCCAGAGATGCGGGTGCGCTATCTCGGCCAAGGTTGGGATCTGGCACGGGTGCGCGGGACCCGGCACAATACCGGTGACGGCATCCAGATGGCACTCGATATCGGCGCGCAGCCTTTCGGCAATTGGTCGGGGTGTCATTCGGTCGGTTGGGATATCAGCGCGCCGCCGTTCGGTGACCGCGAAGTGTTGGACAATTTTCAGAAACACTCCTACCCGCTCGGCATCATGGTTAATCTCGATGGAGAGCGCTTCGTCGACGAGGGTGAAGACTACCGGAACCTGACTTATGTGCGTTTTGGGCGGGCCATCATGCAGCAGCCCCACCGCACAGCCATCCAGATATTTGATCAGAAAACGGTCGATATGCTGCGCGACGAATACCGTATTCGTCAGGTCACGAAGGAAGAAGCGGATACCATCGAGGAATTGGCGGTGAAACTCGACCTCGATCCCCAAAAACTGAAGGAGACCGTCGACGCCTATAACGCGGCCTGCCAGTCTGGTGACTATAACCCAGCAGTGCTTGATGGGGTGCCGACGACGGGGCTATCGCCGAACAAAACCAACTGGGCGCTACCAATCAATAAGCCGCCTTATGTTGCCTATGTGACGACAACCGGCATTACCTTCACCTTCGGCGGGCTGAAGATCGACGATCATAACGAAGTGCAGGACCTCGATAACCGTTCAATCCCGGGGCTCTACGCTGCTGGCGAGTTGGTTGGCGGGTTGTTCTACGAAAACTATCCAGGCGGCAGCGGATTGATGTCCGGCTCCGTCTTTGGAAAACGCGCGGGAGCGTGTGCGGCGGAATATGCGAGGGGGCGTAATACGACCGCCGCTTAATAAGAAAATTCTATAAAAGGAACGTACTATGCGATCGAATGAAGTTATCGGGTTTGTTGGGCTCGGCGTAATGGGTGGGCCGATGTGCGGCCACATCGCGAACAAGGGAGACAATCGCGTCATCGGGTTCGATAGCGTGGCAGCAGCGCTGGAAGCGCGGGCCGAGGACGGTGTGGAGGCAGCAACGTCGCTGGCGGATGTGGCGGCAACGGCGGATATTATCTTCCTTTCTCTGCCGGGTGAGCCGCAAATCCGTGCCGTCTGTCAGGGTGACGGCGGATTGATCGCGCTCTCTCGTGCGGGGCAGTTGATCGTTGATTGCAGCACCGCACCGGTCCCCATGACGCACGAGATCGCCGCCGCCTTCGAGGCTAAGGGCGTCGCCTTTGTTGATGCGCCGGTGACCCGTTCCGCTCAGGCGGCGCGCGACGGCACCTTGAGTTTCATGGTCGGCGGCACGGAGAAGGATGTGGCGCGGTCGCGCCCATATCTCGACCGTATGGGCCAAGACGTGAACCATGGAGGCCCTGTCGGTGCCGGTCAATTCCTGAAGCTGATGAACAATATGCTGGTCGCGCGGGTCACCCATGCCTTGGGTGAAGCGCTGGCGGTGGCGCGGGCATCCGGGCTCGTCGATGGAGAGACACTTTTCAAGGCCATGGCCACCGGTTCCGCCGACAGTTTCGTGCTGCGCAATCACGGCCTGAATTTCATGGCGAAGGATCATCACCCGACCGAATCCTTCCGCATCAGTTATTTGTTGAAGGATTTGAACTACGCCATCGATGTGGCCGAAAGCTGTGGCGTTGTGATGGAAGGGGCCTATACCAACCGCGAGGTTTTGGAGCGCGCCGACAAGATGGGTTTTGGCGAGAAGTATCATACGGTAATCGTTGAGGCGATCGAGCACGCGAAGAAAGATTAAGGCGCGCCGTAACAACGTCGGCTATTTAGCGACCCGTAATCGCAGGATCTTATCGTCGCCGGGGCGCGGACTGCCGCGCCCATCGCGGTTGCTGGTCAGCAAGTATAACGCGCCGTCGGGACCACTGACGGCATCCCGTAAGCGGCCAAGTACGCCGTCGTCCTCATTTTCGGCGAACAATCGCTCGATGGCGGTGACACTAAACCGTCGACCGGATTGTGATAATTTAAGCCGGATCAGTGCTTCGGAGCGCAACGTCGCGATGTACAGATCGCCCTGGTGGAAGGCGATACCGGCGGGTGGCACGGAATTCTTGGGCCACATCGCGATAGGGTCGGCATAGGGTGCCTTTCCGGGCGCGCCGATGATCAACGGCCAGCCATAGTTCCGGCCGCTCTCAATGATGTTGATCTCGTCATGGGCGCCAAATCCAACCTCGCCGGACGGGCCGTGCTCGGACTGGAACAATTGCCCCGTCTCCGGATGCCAGGCGAGGCCCTGAGGATTGCGGTGGCCATAGGACCAGACGGGAGAGCTCGGGAATGGATTGTCGGTGGGAATGTTGCCCTCGGGATCTATCCGCAGGATTTTACCGCCGAGCGCATTCAGGTCCTGCGCCATACGGCGCTCGAATATTTCTCCCGTGGTGGCATATAGCATGCCGTCCGGTCCGAATGCGATGCGGCCACCATTGTGGAATAGCGCACCGGGCACGCCACCAAGTATGATCTTGTCGAAGGTGCCGTGGTTGCCGTGGTCGCGCAGGCGGACGATTCGGTTCCGCACACCGTTCTGTCCACGCCATGTGTACATCGCGTAAATATACGGCGCTTTCGGGAAATTTGGATGCACAGCGAGCCCCATCAAACCGCCTTCGCCGCGGGCGAAGAGGTTCAGGAAGTAATCACTGACACCGCTCGCTCTTCTTGTCGTCTCGAATACCGCATATGGCTCCGGCGCGAGTTGGCCGTTGCGAATTATACGAACACGGCCGGGGCGTTCGCTGACCAGAGCTCTTCCATCGGGCAAAAAGACAAGTGACCAGGGGGCTTCCATCCCGGTGATCCAATTCTCAACGACTATATCGATGGGGGCTGGGATGAAATCATCGTCGACCGTTTGTGGCTTCGGCCCGACAATAGGCTCGACGGCGAGGGTGGCGACTGGAGAGACATGCGTCATAAGTACGATAAAGATCAGTGAAACGAAGCCGCGCCGCATGATATATCCCTTACGTTTTCCCGATCGAATGCTATTATATCTCCCATGGTATCGATAGCAGGAAAAGGCGCGGAGTTTCGCGACGACGAAAGGCGGAGAACAGGTCTCGCGCCCGACGTCGTGAAGCGGCTAACGCGGATCGATCCGCTCAAGGCGACATTCGGCGTGTTGGAAACGGTCGGTCTGATCGGTGTGGCACTGGCGGCCGCGCTGTATTGGTGGACGCCGTGGGCGGTGATCCCGGCGATGATAGTGATTGCCGGGCGGCAGCAGGCCTGCTTCGTTCTGGCCCATGACGCGGCGCATTACCGGCTCTATAAAACACGGTGGTTGAACGACCTGGTGGGCCGGTTGATGGCCGCACCAGTTGGAATTTCTATGCGCACATATCGAGTGGTGCATCGGCTGCATCACAATCACCTTTATGAAGACCGCGATCCCGATATTCCACTAGTCGCAGGCTACCCCCGCGGGCGCAAATACTTAGCGCGCAAGCTGTTGGCCGATCTACTCGGACTAAATGCATGGAAAACTTACGCATATTTCTTTGGCGCACCGGTCATCAACGACGATGCGACCAGCACCAGCCGTCCCTTGGACGATACCGCACCTGATTTGCGCCGCGCGGCCCGGCAAGATCGCTGGACCGTAGTATTTTTTCATGTGTTGGCGCCGATAACGGCGTTTGCAATGGGATATTTAGTCGAATATCTCGTGCTGTGGCTGCTTCCGATGGTGACGATCCAGCAGCCACTGCTGCGCTACCGGGCGATTTGCGAACATGGCGTCGTCCGCGACCCGAAATCACCGCTGTACGCATCACGAACCAATTTTGCGCCCTGGTGGTTGCATTGGTGGATGTTTCCGCACCAGGTGAACTACCACATTGAGCATCATCTCTACCCATCGATTCCGTTCTATAATTTGCCTCTTTGTCATCGAGCATTGATGAAGCAAGGCCTACTGGAAGACGCCGAAGTCCGGCAGCTTGGTGAGACACATCGGATGATTGCTGTCGACCCACCCGCTTAAGGAGTGCGAAATGCCCGAGACAGTGCCTTATCGCACGGAAATCGGTTATGAATACCCGGTTTTCGATATAGTGGTCAGCCAAGCGGAGCAGCGGCGTCTACACGGGCATTGCGATATCGCGGAGACTGTTTACGGCGACTATGTCGACCCTACCTTCGTGGCGCGGGACCCTATCCTGCTGAACACGCAAACGGTTCTTGCCAATCATCCGGAACGAGCGCCGGTTCACATTGTGCACCGGATCGAACAGCTCCGCCCTATCCGTTTGGGAGAGACGCTGCAGATGCACGGCCGTGTGTCTGGGATCGGTGACCACTCCAAAGGCTGGATTTTGACGACTATTTGGGAATACCGGGATGCTGCTGGCGAGATAGTGTTTGTGGTGTCGCCCGACGTGTTGATGATCGACCCGGAACGGTCCGGAAATGGCGGTAAGGGGGGCAGCGGGCGCATGACCGACGGGGAAGACACGTTTGAGGCGCTCACCCGCAAGCACTGTACACCGGAGACGACGCTTGGCTATTGTGAGGGGAGCACGAACAAAATTCACCTCGATCCGGAAACCGCGCAAAGTTTTGGCTTTCGAGCGCCGATCATCGCGGGTAATCAGACCGTCAATTTTCTGATGGAAGGCGTGTGCCGCAATGGACTGACGGATCAGTTGTCGATCGAAGCCCGTTTTCTCCGTCCCGTCTTCTGGGATGACACGATAGACGTACAGGGAAAAACCGATACAGGCAGGCAGCTCACAAATGTACGTGCAGTCAATGCGGTTGGCAAAATCGTTGCCGATCTGCGGGTTTTATCCTTACGCGTTCATGCGTATAGCGCGTAAAGCAACATGGCTTTGTTGATTAGGGCCGCGGTTTATTCCGCGTCGAGCGGCGCGCTGAACGGCACGCCTGGGATATGAATGCCGTTCGGGCGGCCGTTTAACGTCAGGCCCTGGAAATGCTCGGTCATGCCGGGTGGGAAGGTCGGGCCGTCCTCACACGCGAGCCAGAGCCGCATGAGATGGCGCTTCTCGCTCCAATTCTGGTGATCCTCATAGGCCGTACGTGAATGCATGATGTAGTGATTATTGACGAATTGCAGATCGCCCATATGCAATTCCATATCCAAGTGGAAATCGGGCGATCCGGCGAATGAATCTAAGTAATCCATGGCTTCTTCTTGTTTTTCGGTGACGCGTGGTACTTCCGGCATCGATTGGGCCTTGCGGATAGCGCTTCGCACATAGCTCGTGCTCACGCCGCCTTCATAGGGATTGAAGGTAGGTACTTCGACCCAGGGCGGCCGGTCGCCGCCAACTTCTCCCCAACGGGTCCGGTAGAGAGGTTGCATCAATGCGTCGGCGAGATCGGGCCGTTCGGCGTTCATGTGATTGTAAAGCGCCGCGGAGCTAACAATTGAACTGAGGCCACCGGATTGCGCGGTCTTCATGCACAAGAGGCCAACCAAATCGGAGTAATCGGTGTGGTAGGGCAGCCGCGCCGAGGTCTGATAGCCGCGTGCCATCGGATCGTCGTAATTCAGGCCCAGGTCTTTCACATGGCCGAGAACATGACCCTTGGCGTTTTGCGAGACAGCATAGCCGAGATGAGTACCGATGCCCCAATACATCATGGCGACATCCGCAATTGTGCGGCCCTCGATCGGCAAACCTCGTATCAATTTGAAACCGCGTCCGCGTAAGAGCTCCTCACGGATGGTCATCAGCGTAGGCGCGAATGAACCCAACGGAAAATCTTCGGCGACGATATCTAGAATATCCTTGCCGGTCGCCAGCGCTACTTTGGTTCCAGCATCCAATGCGCTGGCATCATCGGCGGAAATCTCATAGACCCATTCGTCTTGCCGCGCCGCCATTTCCGGGCCATACCAGACCTCCGGCCCAGAGATCGCTGGTGTATCTGAAATCGATAAATCAACTGCTGTTTCCGCCATGATTACCGTTCCTATTCGTCTTAGATTTCCCGTGTCCAATATCGTGCCATGCGCTATCTAATAGTCAAACCCGGCTTTACCGGGAAAGTGATAACACCTCGGGAGATATACTATGTCCGAACTCGTTCGTTTCGAGAAGCGCGGCGCTATCGGCGTCATCACCGTCGACAATCCACCGGTCAATGCCTTGAGCCCCGGCGTGCCCGAAGGCATGGCGGAATGCGTGGCCAAGGGCAATGCGGACGCGGACGTAAAAGCCATGGTGCTGATCGGCCACGGCGGCAAGTTCATCGCGGGCGCGGACATCAAACAGATGGGCAAAGGCAATACCACGCCGATCGAATGGCGTGAGACGGTCGAGATGAGCGGGAAGCCGGTCGTGGCCGCGATCCAAGGCTATGCATTGGGTGGTGGTTTGGAGACCGCGATGCTGTGCAACTATCGCATCGCGTCGGATACCGCGAAAATCGGCCAACCCGAAGTCGCCATCGGTATAATTCCGGGCGCGGGCGGCACGCAACGGGTGCCGCGTTTGGCGGGCGTTCAAGCTGCACTCGATATGATCGTCGGCGGCGCACATTATCCCTCAAGCGAAGGTAAGGATCTCGGGATCCTCGACGAGATATACGGTGATGAGGGGTTCTTGGACGCGGTCATCGCCTACGCGGAGAAGGTTGCCGATGTGCGGCCCTTGCCGCGTGTGCGCGATCTTGACGCCAAGCTACAGGAAGCCAGAGATAATCCGGGTATTTTCGACGCTATGCGCAAGAAGATCGCGCGCAAGGCTAGGAACCAACGCGCTCCCTATGCCTGTATTGAGGGGGTTGAGGCGGCAGTCAATTTGCCGTTCGACGAAGGCATCGAGAAAGAGCGCGCGCTTTTCCGGGAACTGGTCGGTGCGGACGAGGCGAAATCGTTGCGCTACGCCTTCTTCACTGAACGCCAGGCCCGCAACGTCCCCGACATTCCGAAAGACACGGCGGTTACCAAGGTCGGCAAGGTCGCCGTTATAGGTGGGGGCACGATGGGTAGCGGCATTACCATGACATGCGCGGATGCGGGAATTCCGGTCCGTATGTTGGAAATGAATGAAGACGCGCTTAAGGGCGCGATGGATCGTATCCGCAACACTTACGAAGTGTCGGTAAAGCGGGGATCGATCACCTCGGCGCAAGTCGAGGAACGCATGGCCTGTATTACACCGGTCACCGCATATTCCGATCTTTCAGACTGCGATATGGTGATCGAGGCGGTGTTCGAACGGATGGATGTTAAAATTCCCGTCTTCAAGCAACTCGATCAAGCCATGAAACAGGGCGCCATTCTGGCCACCAACAGCTCGGCCCTCGATATTGACGAGATCGCAGCAGCGACGAACCGGCCTGAGAGCGTTATCGGCACTCACTTCTTCAGCCCGGCAAACGTCATGAAGCTGTTGGAGATCGTACGCGGTGAGAAGACGTCGAAGGAGATCGTCGCCTCTTGTCAGCGCTTCGCGCAGCAGATCGCCAAGGTTGGGGTGGTGTGTGGAAATTGCGACGGTTTCCTCGCCAACCGCAGCCGGGTGCCGTTTAACCTCGAGATGAATATTCTGATCGAGGACGGCGCCTTGCCCCAGGACGTGGACAAAGTGATGTACGATTTCGGCTATCCGATGGGACCATTCGCGGTGGCCGACCTGGCTGGAAACGATATCGGATGGGAAGGGCGCAAGCGCCGCTATGCGGCCAATCCAGACGCCCGAATTCTGCCGATCCCAGATGCGATTTGCGAGCTCGGCCGCTTTGGCCAGAAGACGCGCGCCGGGTGGTACGATTACAAGGAAGGCGAACGTACGCCCTATCCCTCGGACGTGGTGGAGAAGATCATCTCCGATCATCGCGAGAAGGCTGGCATCACGCCGAAATCACTCACGGAAGAGGAAATTTTGCGACGAATTTTATTTAGCTCGGTCAACGAAATCTGCAAAATCCTGGATGAAGGGATCGCGTATAAGGCGACCGATGCGGACGTCATGTGGCTCAACGGGTTTGGGTTCCCGCGTTATCGTGGCGGCCTGATGTTCTGGGCGGATGAGATCGGCCTAAAAGCGGTCTACGATCAAATCTCCTCCTGGCATGACGAGCTTGGTGAGCGTTGGGCTCCGTCGCCTTATCTTAAGAAGCTTGCCGACGAGGGTAAGAGCTTCACCGGCGACTGATCACCATGCTGGCGTTCGAGCGATGTGGAATTGGCACGCCTTCGTTGTTATTCGTCCACGGCTTTGGCTGTGCGCGTGAAGATTGGTCGGCCCAGGTCGAGCAGTTCTCCGGCGAGCACGATTGCGTTGCGGTAGACTTGCCGGGTTTCGGCCAATCTCATCCGCTCGCATCCGAAATCAGCATGTTGGCATTCGCCGATGCGATCCGCGAGGTGATGGACAGCGAAGGTATCGAGCAAGCCATTCTCTTCGGCCATTCGATGGGCTGCCGTCCAATTGTCGAATTGTCGATTGCCGCACCCGACCGCGTGGTAGGTTTGGTATTGGTCGATCCGGGTCGCGCGTCGGTGAATTATGAGGCCTCGAAAGCGCAGTTCGAAGCGCTGATCGAGGAGAAGGGTTTTCCTGATCACGCCCATGCCATGTTTGCGAATATGTTCTTCAATCCGAAATTTGATGATTTGAAGGACCGTCTGGCGGAGCGTGGGGCGTCGGTGCACGTCGATGTCGCGGTGCCCACATATTTAGCGATGCTGGACTGGGACGCCAATCGGTGCGAGGCCGCCTTCGACGCGGTGTCGGTGCCGGTAATGGTACTCCAAAGCACGACCCGCGATCCGGGTGAGGATCGACGGCCACTAAAGCCGGCCGAAATGGCACCCTATCAAAAGATGATCATGGAACGTATCGAGACAGCGGAGACGATGAGTTTCCCTGGTGTTGGGCATTTCACAATGATCGAAGCTGCGGATGCCGTCTCTGCCCGGATCCAGAAATTTATCGACGAGCGCGCCGACGGCTAAGGTACGAATATAACAGGAGCCAACCATGAGCGATGCAATCATAAACCATATCCACGAGGGCTCGGGCGATCCGCCCATCGTGTTCGTGCACGGCTATCTTTGTGAGTTGGATAATTGGCGCCACCAAATCGCGTATTTTAAGACGACCAACACGGTACTTGCCTGCGATTTGCGCGGCCTCGGCCAGACGCCGCTCGGCGATGGCGAGATGACTATCGAGCAGATGGGCAAAGACGTTGCCGACCTTTTGGCGCACCACGATCTGAAGGGTGCGGTGCTGGTGGGGCATTCCATGGGTTGCCGAGTTATCATGGAGGCCAACCGCCGGGCGATGGATAGGGTCGGGGGATTGGTGCTCGTTGATGGCAGTCGAGGCGGTCAGAATCGCGCAACCGACCAAGCCAGATTCGACAAGGCGATTGTTGAGAACGGTTATCCCGCCTTTGTCGAAGCCTTGTTCGAAGGTATGTTCTACGGCGACGCGCCCGGCTGGAAAGCAGCAGCGCTACAATCCGTCTTTGGCGTTCCCGAAAACATCGGTAGGATACTCTATCGCAATCTAATTGCCTGGGATGCGGAGCAATTGGACCCAGCTCTGGCGGATATCGGCGTGCCGGTTCTCATCCTGCAGAGCACGTATATGAATTTGGAACGCCGCCGGCTCCGTCTCAATGCTGGTGAGACAAGTCCCTATCAAGAATTGGTCATGGAAAGAGTAGCAGATGTGCACAGTGTCTCGATCCCGGCGGGTCATTTTACAATGATCGAGGAGGCGGAGGCGACGAACACAGAGATTGAGCAGTTTGCGAATCGGTTAAGTAGGTGAATGGCTATTCGATATCTGATGGAACGATAATCAACCTACCAGGGAAAGTATTTATAGCTAATAGATAATTATCTGATAAATATGGTTAATACATATTAACGAGTATAACATTTTGTGAAATTAAACTACTTGGCGCTGTTTGCCTCGCAATTCAGTGGATAGGCTTTAGTGTTGTTTGTGGCGGGCGGGGAACTGCTGTTAGGTACAACGTATGAGAGCTCATCCCCTGGAGGTGAAGCGCCTGATTGATGGCGCCGACGAACAACGTCACCCCCATTTTTCCATTAACGACTTTGCCGCAGATGAATACGGCACCTTCATGGATACCATGTTCTACTATTGGCAGTGGATGAGGATGCCGCGCTCGCTGATTCCTATGGTATCGAGTTTCCGACTTCGGGAAAAATTCAGTGAGGCGGATATGGAGCGATACCACGGTGTCGATGTCCGGCCGGTTGAACCGCCGAACTTCGTTATGCGCGAGCATCCCGGCGGTAAAGTGGCCGACCGCTATGGCAATATTAGCGATAGGCCGATCTCTCAATTTTCATTTAGGATTCACGCGGAGGCGTGTAGCGTGTAGTAAAATCTCTGCCGGACTCTGGGTTTCCCCCAATATCACGAGGTTGATCAAATTACCTGGGGTTATTCCCGGCGATATCTACGGCTCCTGCTCCCGCCCACCGACGAGAAGGGGAAGATTGTGCGTCTCGCTTATGTTGTCCGCTTGCTCGAACCCGTTGCCAGAGTGATTTGAAGCCGATGACGACGCAATCGAAAGAGCGGAGTGAATTAAAGCAGGGTCGTGCTCAAAAAATTTTAGACCAATTGATGTGGTCCAACATAAGCGATGGGGTGATGAATAAGTGCGCTCGCGCTGCTCGATTAAAACATTTCGCAAGCGTGAATCTGACAGTGTAATGGATACGTTTTAATACTACAGGGAGGCAATCGGTCATGGTGGAAATGCGGCATCTAAATTTTCGAACTTTCGACCAGAATCAAGAGAATTTCATCCTACGGGAATACTGCGGCGGTTCTATGTTATCTTTATATGGAAGCATGGAGGGGACACGGCTTGGTGATTATCCCAATCGCATGCATTGCGATGCCACGATGGCGGAGTAACAACTGTGCAAACAATTGCGGCGTCCGCTGTATCATGAATTTAACCAAATATTAGCAAGTGTTCCGGGGCATTACCGACGTATTCTAATGCCGTTTCTAGATGAGCGAGGCGAGGTCGTCCGTATCGCTTATTAATGACGATCGATATCAGTATTCCCCCACGTATGCATGAAGACGCATGAAACATGAACCCTTGTA
>CAJWTF010000012.1 GCA_913046825.1 uncultured Rickettsiales bacterium
GATGCCGTTGGGGAAGTTCGCGAGATAGGCGTCGAAATCAGAGCGATCGTCGCTGTTCTGGACGGATTTCCAGAACACGACCTCAGGCAAATTCGACGACACGGGTGGCACGCCGGAATTTTTGACAGCGGTTGGTGCCGGTAGGCTTGCCGGATTGGATGCCGCAAAGACGAAATCGCCCTCATTGAAGCGGGCATCCTGTAGCCGACCCAAACGTGGTGTATGCGCGGTTTTGGTTAGGTGGATGACTTCCTGTGAGAGGTAGAGGCCCAACTCGTCGCCCGTCACGTAGCCGTCTTTATTCACATCGGCGCGGTTGTCGCCGCGAATGGCGCGCAGGAAAAGTTCCCGAAAACTGCCGTCGTCGCGCACCGTCTGCCCCGCATCGCCGGAGGTCAGAAACTGTCGGGCGGGCTTCGTTGTCTTTAGATCGATGGCGGATGGTGCCGATGCGGAGCGTGAGGTGAAGATGGTGCCGGAGAAACAGGAATCGAAAACCGAGAGTACATGCTTGGCATCGGCGAGGCGCATCAATCCGCCGAAATCTCGCATATGCAGGGCTTTGACCTTGAATGCGGGATTGGCTGCGGGTGGTGCGTCGGTCGGCACCAGGAACCCCTCGCCATTGATCGTATGCCCATGCCCGGCATACCACAGGAATAGACGGGCTTCAGGGTCGGCTCCCTGGATGGCGAAAAATTCCTTCAGGGTTCGATCAAGATCAATGGAATTTAGGTTCGTCCGTAAGGTGACGTCGAAACCGCGGCTTTCTAATTCTTGCGCGACCGCCCGGGCATCTGCAACGGCCATGTCGAGGCGCGGCCAGCCCGCGGTGTAGGCGTCAATGCCTATCACCAGAGCGCGGCTGCTATGATAGAGGCGCATATGCAGCGGCCCCTTGCCGTGTTGGTTTCGCATTTGAATCGACAATCCGCGCGATCCGGCGGCAGCTGCCTCAAATAGAGACAGTGACATCATGACCGATGCGGCCAGTGCGAAAATGGCGATACGTGCGATCAAACCTAAAATCCTTGGCGTTAATATAACCGGCGCTATGCACGGGGGAGACCGGTTTTCTTCCACATGCTGCCGAAGGTCATGCCCGCGGTCAACCGGTGTGAATTGACGTCGCCTGTCCCAGGCGGCATGCACCGCCTATATAAAGCATTGTCTTGTCTGGATTTAGCCGATGGAGGTTGTTTTGAGTGATGGAAACGTGGCGCCGCTACCGCTGGCGGGAGTGCGGGTTATTGAGTTTTGCCAGACCATCATGGGACCGTCCTGCGGGTTAGTCCTCGCCGACCTGGGGGCGGATCTAATCAAGGTCGAACCGGCACCGGGTGGCGATAAGACACGAAAACTGTCGGGCTTTGGTGCGGGGTTTTATACCGCGTTCAACCGCAACAAACGCGGGGTCGCCATCGACGTGAAGTCGGACAAAGGGCGCGAAGTGGCTCGAAAGTTGATCGACGGCGCAGACGTAGTGATCGAGAATTACGCGCCCGGCACAATGGATCGCCTCGGCATCGGCTATGAAGAGATGTCAAAGACGAACCCCGGTTTGATTTTTTGCTCGCTGAAGGGGTTCCTGTCGGGCCCCTATGAGAACCGCCTCGCCCTTGATGAGGTCGTGCAGTTCATGGGCGGTCTCGCCTATATGACGGGTCCCGTCGGCCAACCGTTGCGGGCCGGTGCCTCGGTGATCGACATTATGGGCGGGACATACGGGGTGATTGGTATCCTCTGCGCGTTGCGTGATCGTGATCGCAGTGGCGAGGGGCAGATGGTGAAAGGCGCGCTCTACGAATCCGTTACCATGCTCATGATGCAGCACATGGCGGGTGGTGCCTTGCTCCAGAAGCCGGTGCCGCCGATGACGGCGCGGCAGCGGGCCTGGTGCGTCTACGAATGTTTCGAGACCAAGGAAGGCGATCAAATCTTCATTGGCATCACCAGCGACAACCACTGGGACCGGTTCTGCAAACGCTTTGGCCATGAAGCGCTATTGGATGATCCGGAGTTGAAGACCAACGAGGACCGGGTCGCCAATCCGGACCGTGTGAAGCCGTTGGTGGAAGATGCGTGTAAGGCGCATACGAGGGCAGAGATGTCCGCCATCGCCGAGGAAATTGGCATTCCTTTCGCGCCGGTTGCGACCACGGAAGATCTATACGAAGACGCTCAACTGAATGCGGGCGGGCGTATGTGCGAGACGATTTTACCGGATGGCCGCACAGTCAAACTTCCGCGTATTCCGGTCGAGGTGGGCGATCACGAATTCGCGCTCCGTCGGCAACCGCCGGAAATCGGCGAGCACACACGCGAAGTATTGGCGGAATTGGGATACGGCGAGGATGATGTCGCTGAAATGGAAGGTTCGGGCGTCGTTAAGTCGCGTTAAATTTACAACTAGGCGTCTTTCGCCAGGCGCACGGCGGCGCGAATATAATCTTCCTCGCTCTCGGCGATGAGTTTGTCGATTCCCAAGTTTCCCAGGATACTGGCGCTCAAGGTGATATCGTTTATTGCGTTCCAAGGTTCCTCCACCCAGCGTTGCGGTATCGGGCGTCCCGTCTAATCTTGTTCTAAGCGAACGAAATGGGAGAGACAGCATGCCGAAGCATATCCTTGTCGAGGTAGCAGATCGTGTTGGGCGGATCACCTTTAACATGCCACAAAATCTGAATGCCTTAACGCCGGAGATGCTGGAGGAGGTTTTGGACGCTGTCGAAGCGTTCGAGGTCAATCCAGATGTCCGAGTGCTGATGTTCACCGGCTCCGGCAAGGGATTCTCCGCCGGCGGCGATATGGACTTCATGGAGCGGCTGAGCCAAATGCCTCCGTTCGAAATCAAGGAGACCGTCTACAAGCATTTCGCGGGTGCGGCAAAGGCGATCAAACTCTGTCCGAAGCCTACGATTGCCGCCGTGAATGGTGCGGCGGTCGGGGCCGGATGCGAGATCGCGGTTGCTTGCGACTTCCGGATCGCGTCGGAACACGCAATGTTCTCGGAAGCTTGGATTAAGCTCGGCGTTATTGCGCCGCTTGGCGGTATGTTTTTACTGCCGCAGATCGTTGGCCTCAGTAAAGCGACGGAAATGCTGATGCTCGGCACTCAGGTCGGCGCGGAGGAAGCGATGAGCATCGGCCTTGCCAATAAAGTGGTTCCAGCGGACGCACTGCTGGAAGAAGCGATGGCGCTTGGCCGTCAATTGGCGGATGGCCCCGCCCGCGCCCAAGCGGTCATCAAGGAGGGGTTGCGGCGTGGTATGGAATCAACCCTTGCCGCCGAGTGGGAGCACAACATCTATGCACAATCTATGCTGATCTCCAGCGGCGATTTCGCTGAAGCGGTTCAGGCGTTCAAGGAAAAGCGGAAACCCGTGTTCGGCTGATCTGTATTATAGGTTCCGCTCTACTCCAGCCTCGGTCAAACGGGCCTTCTTTTTCTCGAGACGACCGCCTTGGCGGGCTTTCTCGACCACGAAACGTGTGTGTTTGCTGCGTCCCACGGTGTCGATCTCGTCCCGGATTTCCACTTCGAATAGGACGCGCGGACCCTCGACCTCGACCACCTTTCCGGAGAATTCTACCGTTTGGCCGATCAGTGTCGGCCCGAGGTGGTCGATCTCCACCCGCGCGCCGACCGAATCCTCACCATCTTCCAAATGTTGCAGCATAAAATCGCGACAACTGTGTTCCATGTCCTGGACCATGAAGGGTGTGGCATAGACGCGCAGGTCTTCACCCATAAAGCCGATGGTCTTTTCTTTTTCGATAACTTTCTTGGAAGAGAACTCTAACCCGGCTTTCAATGTATCTTTCACAAATCTGTCTCCCGGAGTGAAGGTGAATCTACCTTGGATTTATCGCGCCGTTATCGCGCAGTGCTTGAACCGCGTCACCGTCGAGGCCCAAAATCTCCTGCAAAATTTCTGCACTATGTTCGCCTAGTGTCGGCGGCGGCAGTGGGTTTTCGTTAACCGGCGATTCCGACATCTTAAGCGGTGAGCCGAGCACCCGGAATTTTTCACCCGAGGCGTGTTCCATCTCGATCACCATCTTGCGCTCGACGACGTCTTCCGCGGTATAAGCTTCTTCGATGCTGCGGATCGGCGCGAAAGCAACGTCCGCATCCGCCAGGCGTTTCTCCCAATTCGCGCGGGTGTCGGTGAGCATGGCTTTGCTCATGATCTCGCCGAGGGGGACGAGATTCGCCGACCGGGCGATATTTGTATTGAAGCGCGGGTCTTCGAGCATATCCGGCCGCCCGACGGCTTTTGCGAGACGCTCGAACATGCCGTCGTTTCCGCAGAGCACCATCAACGGCTCGTCTTGGGTTTGGTAGACGTCTGTCGGCACAATTTTCTCATGCCCGTTACCTACGCGGTTCGGGGTAACACCATCCTTGAAATACATCGCTGCGACATGGCTGAGATACAACATCGTGGTGTCGTTCATCGCCATGTCGATGTGTTGGCCCTTGCCGTTACGGTCCCGCTCCATCAAAGCGAACAGAACCGCCACAACACTCCAAAGACCCGTGCCGTAATCGGAAATCGCCCCCGCACATCGGATTGGAATCCGGTCAGGCTCTCCGGTAAGCGCGATAACGCCGGAAGTCGCCTGCACCACGTAATCGTAGGCAGCACGTTGCGCCATCACGCCTTCCTGGCCGAAACCAGAAATGGAGCAATAGATCAGCTTCGGATTGACCTTGGCGACTTCGGCGTAGTCGATACCGAGCCGCTTGGTGACGCCGGGGCGGAAGTTTTCCACCAAGATGTCGCTGTTCTTGGCCAACTCAAGCAGAAGCTTGCGGCCTTCGTCCGAGGCCAGGTCGATACCGATGCTGCGCTTGTTGCGATTGACGGCGCAGAAGTAGGCGGCATCGTCGCCAATCGCGGGCGGCTTCCAGGCGCGGGTGTCGTCGCCACGCTCCGGATGCTCAACTTTAATGACCTCGGCTCCCATGTCGCCGAGAATTTGCCCACAATAAGGGCCCGCGAGAACGCGGCCGAGATCGAGCACCCGCACTTTGCTGAGCGCCGTCTCCGGCCGTTTTCCTGTTTCCGCCATTCCGCTGTCTCCCACTCTTAAAACTCAGTCAGTCCAAAGAAGGATATGGAGCGTTCGGCGGAATTTCGATGGCTATTCTTGAACCTTCGGCTGTGGGAAGAAATCCACCGGTACCATCAAGCGATTCTCTTGCGATTCAAGGGCGCCGAGTTTCGCGCTCTCTTGGGTATAGGCGATCCAATCTGGGTCCGACCAGAGGTTCGCCCGCTTGGCTTCCCGGTCGCCCGCACTCTCATAGGCCCAGATGTGGACGTATTGGTTCGGATTGCCGGTCTCTGTCGTCATGTAGAGCAGCGGCTTGCCGAGATTTTTCGATTGCGGTCCGGCGCCCAACTCGGCGTAAACTGCGAGATGTTTTTTGATCGTGCCTGGACGGCAGGTATACGTGCGAACGTCGAGTAACATGGCGTTTGTCCTTTGGTTGGTTAGCTTCCCAGGGATATAGCGCATGAAGTCTGAAACGGCACCTAGTTGCTGCGTCTCTTAAACGACGACGGCCCGAAGGGGCTATCTATTTTGCTTTTTCTGTAACTTTGGCACCGATGCGAGGGGATCGCGCCAGTGCATTGCGCGGCGGTGCGTCTCGGCCTCTGTCTGCCCGATTTCCTGCACGTCGAACTGACCGCCATCCAAATCAAACTTTCGAAAATCGCGGAACAGAGACCGCCGATTGTCTTGGCGGGGATCCGGTCGGACAAGTAGGAAGCGGATTTGTTTTTCTTTTAAGGTTAGGCCTGAACGGAAAGCGCCCGTATGGGGGAATACGCTGACCACGAAATAATGTTCGCCCGCCGGTATGTCGAAATAGGTGTATTTCCGGTTCTGCAATTTTGCGACCGATGCACCGTTAATTTCCAACTCGACTGGTTTACCCGCTTGGAATACTGAGCTTTGGCGCAAAAACACAACGCGGGCTTTGTCCTCGCTTATCCCGGGCATAGGGGGCGTTAGCGGCGGGGCCGGCTGCTCCGTTGTTGTGCATCCGGCCAGGGTAAGGATCACAAGAAGGGCACACATCATGGTGCCCGTGTGCCGCTTGATCATGATTTGCCTCTCGTCATTTTGAAAACACTATCATGCTCTCCCGTAGGTTTGTGTGCGGATGGTCACTGCTACACGTATAAGTGATGGGTGACGTGGAGGTCGCGTTGATGCGGCTCCATTACTCTCTATCTTTGTTAAAAGCCAACCACGGGTTAGGGGCACTATGACTGAATTCATGACAATCGATCGACAATTCAACGGCCCGCCGGGCTCCGGACATGGCGGGTACGTGGCGGGAGCTATCGCCGATTTGTTCGACAGCACGGCCGAAGTCACGCTCCGAAGCCCGCCACCATTGGCCGATCCGATGCGTGTTGATCGATTGGACGACCGGGTGACGATTCGGTTCGGTGAAACTTTGGTTGCTGAAGCGAAACCATCGGTTATCGATCTGGAGGTGCCGCCTTGCCCGGATATGGCGAGTGTCGAAGTCGCCGTCGAGCGATTCAATGAATTCAAGAAGGACGACTTTCATCAATGTTTTGCCTGTGGCTCTGGGCGCAATGAAGGTGACGGTCTGCGGCTGCTGACAGGACCGATCGACGGCAGCGATGTCGTGGCCGCGCTATGGACGCCTCATGAGAGTTTCGCCGGGCAGGATGGGCTCATTCCCCCACGCATTCTTTGGAGTGCACTCGACTGTCCGGGTGTTTGGTCGATTATCCGGGACAGCGGTGTGATTATGCTGCTCGGTCGTTTCACGGCGGAAGTGGACAGCGATCTAAAAGCTGGAACGCCATGCACAATCATTGGATGGCCGATGGGTCGTGAGGGCCGTAAGGCATTTGCCGGAACCGCCATCTATGATGATCAAGGGAAAGTGCGTGGCCGGGCCAAGGCAGTCTGGATCGATATCGGCAAGCAGGTCTAAATTAGTACGCTGCTAAAGCCCGTGCCCTCTCCAATCGGTGTTGTGCATTCCGATAAATTGGGACTTCGATCTGCGAGCCGTCCAGTTCTGCCCGCCCATCTCCCGCAGCCTGGGCGGCTTCAAATGCAGTGATGATACGCTTCGCCTGGCGGACCTCTTCCGCCGATGGCGTTAACACTTGGTTGATGACCGCGGCATGCGCCGGATGAACCGCGCTTTTCGCCGTATAGCCGAGCCGCCGGGCATGGTGCGCTTCCACCTCGACCCCGTCCGCGTCGGTCCAGGTGTAAGGCGCGTCGATGGAGACAATACCGGCGGCAACGCATTCAACGTGAAAGCGTGCTCGCACATATTTCAGTTCCTCGCCATCCTGCCCCCGTTCCGCGCCTAAATCTGTCGCCATGTCTTCTGACGCGACGAGGGCGGCGGTGATCCGTGGGCTAGCTTTGCAGATCGCGTAGGTCTGTATCAGCCCTCGTGCCAGTTCGATATTGGGGACGAGCTCGGTTATACCAACTTCCAAGCGTAACTCCTGCTCGGCGCACAAGACCGCCTCTTCTAATTCCGTCACATGGGAAGGTTCGGATACTTTCGGTAGCATCACCACGTCAGGCGCGCCCCGCATGACCGCCGCCAGATCATCCCGACCGTCGCCCGCGATAGGATTGACCCGCACTCCCGCGATCACGCCGCGCCCTTTCCAGGCGGCAAGGACACTGGGAGCGATTTCCCGTGCCTTGGCGCGCTGGGAAGGGGCGGTGAAATCTTCAAGCTCGTGAATGAGGACATCCGCGCCGGAATCGGCAGCAGTGATCAATTGCGTTTCATCGGCACCCCCCACGAATAACCAAGAACGGCGTAGTTTGGCTGGGCGGATTTGGCGCATGTTAGGGTCCTTTCCTGATGTCGAGAATGCGTAACTAAAATGATGAAACACTTTTTACTAAGGATGTCCGAATGGACGAAGATAAAAAGAAATCTACGCTGCGGATGATCTCTATGGCTTATATGTCATGGCCGCAAAAGATGGGGATGGCAATGTTGGTGTTGGGTCAGTCTATTGGGTCACGCAGACCTCACTCGATCCACCGCTTGTCGCCACCTGCGTAAAGATTGATTCGGGTTTCTATGTGATTGCTAAGGCGGCGGGTAGCTTTGCTTTGAACATGTTAGGCAATGGGCAGCTAGGGGTCGCCTTCGGCTTCTTCAAACCGGCGGAAGTCGACGGCGATACGATCAGCGGTGAGCCGGTGACGGCGGGGTCGACGGGATCGCCCTTGCTTCGGAATGCACCCGCCGCGCTAGAGTGTAAAAATGTCGAGATTGTGGAACAGGGCGACCATCACATCGTGGTTGGTGAGGTCGTTGATGTCCATCCATCAAACGCCCCGGAGGGCCGCGCGGACGAGGCCAACCTGGAGATCAAAGACCTCGGCCATAATGTTTTCTGCGGTGGTTAAGGTCTAACGCGCAGAGCGGTGGATTATTCTGCCGCTTTGCTGTGGACTTCGTGCTCGGCAACGAATTTTTCCGCTTCCAGCGCGGCCATGCAGCCCATACCCGCGGCGGTGACCGCTTGACGAAAAATCTTATCCTTCACATCCCCGGCGGCGAACACGCCGGGAATATCCGTCGCCGTGCTATCCGGCTTGGTCAGGACGTAGCCTTCATCGTCGAGCTTCAAATGCTCTTTGAAGATTTCGGTTGCCGGGTTATGTCCGATGGCGACGAAAACGCCGTCGAGTGTCATTTCCGTGATCTCGTCCGTCTTCACATTGCGGAATTTCGCACCGGTGACACTAGGCGGATTGTCGTCGCCCATTATGTCCTCAACGACGTTGTCCCACAGGACTTCCACTTTTGGATTAGAGAAGAGACGGTCTTGCAGGATTTTCTCCGATCGCAATGAATCGCGGCGATGAACCAAGGTTACCTTGCTGGCGTGATTGGTCAGGTAAAGCGCTTCTTCAACTGCGGTATTGCCGCCGCCGATAACCGCGACTTCACGCTCCCGGAAGAAAAACCCGTCGCAGGTGGCGCAAGCGGAGACGCCGAAGCCCATGAATTTTTGTTCGGCGTCGAGGCCGAGCCAACGGGCTTGCGCCCCGGTTGTCACGATCACTGTGTCGCCGGAATATGTATCGCCAGAATCGCCAAGGGCGCGGAAGGGGCGGGACGAGAAATCGACCGATGTTATCACATCATGGATCATCCGCGTGCCGACATGCTCTGCCTGCTTTTGCATTTGCTCCATCAGCCAAGGGCCTTGGACGACGTCTTCGAATCCTGGATAGTTCTCGACGTCCGTTGTGATAGTCATCTGTCCGCCCGGCTGCATGCCGGCGACGATCATGGGCTGGAGGTTGGCACGCGCCGCATAGATGGCGGCGGTGTACCCGGCGGGGCCTGAGCCGATGATGAATACCTTGCTGTGATGGTGGGCCATGAGGTGTTTTCCGTTCCGGCAAATCGTCTGTTTAAGGTTGCTTTTCAAGTAATGGGGATTCGACGAAGGCGCAAGGGAATCACGGGA
Organism: uncultured Rickettsiales bacterium; assembly: GCA_913046825.1. The sequence continues at coordinate 9,528 of CAJWTF010000012.1, forward strand.
GTTTGCGGCGAAATTGAGATGGTTACACCGGATTGTGAATTTGTTAACATCTGAAAGATGTCCTTTTACTCCTCTCATGGGCGGCGAATCGCCGCCTTCGTTTGCAGTCTGGCGATATGTTTGCTTTTTGTTGCGCCCTCCGTAATTGCTGCTGAGCAGGGGGAAGCTGCGGCCCGCGCAATACCGGCGACAGAGCGCGCGCTGGCCGAGGCCGAACGGAGACTCGGATTTCTGAACACCAGGTCTTTGTCTTATCGGCGCTCGCTTGCCGGGCTATACCAAATTCAAGGGCGTCACGCCGATGCCGCGACCTTAATACGGCGCGAGGTGGAAGCCTTCGAGAAGGCGGAAGGGCCGCGCAGCACCAACTTCGCAAGTAGTATGAACCGGCTCGCGGATATTTATCGCAAGGGCGGTTGGGCGCAGGAGGCCGACGAGCTGCTGCAACGGGCATTGGGTATTTACCAAAAACAGCCGGCGCGGCGCACGAGCCCACCACCGCCGGTCATGCGAACGCAACGGCCAGAGCCGTTGCCAGTTGCGAAAAAGAAACCAGTGCTGGCGTTCCACCGAGCTCCGGCACGGGGGTTGCCGGTCAGTGGTGCGGTTGCCCGAGCCGCACCCGTTGCCAAGGGAAAAGTCGCACCTGCTCCCGCAGCCGCCAAACGAGAGCTGACATTGCGAGAGCTGCAATACCTCGAGCGGGCGATGCGCCTCGACCGGGAGGCCGGTGAACTTTGGTGGCAGAAACGTCTCGTTGACGTGGAGCGCAATTACCGTGAAGCCTTGCGCTATCGCGAGGCGGCGTTGGGGCGCGATCACCAAGACGTGGGGCATAGCCTGATCCGTCTGGCGCGGCTGTATTGGAGCAGCAACCGAAATGCCGAGGCATCCGCTCTGCACCGGCGGGGCATCGCGATGTTGGAGCGGAAGCTCCCCGCCGACAGTACGGAGTTGGCGGATGCTATGTGGGAACTCGGCGGGTTCCTGCAAATCGTGGGCGATTACAGCGCCGCCCAGCCATTGATGTCAAAAGCGTTATCGGTCTTCGAGAAGGATGCCGACAAGCGAACCAACATGTCTCGCCGACGCGCGACCTACGCCACGGTGCTGAAGGAGATGGGCCGGGGAGAGGAAGCAGCGGCGCTCAGGCGCTAACTGTCTCCGTGCCGATATGGTGTAAAATTTCCCGGGTCACGCGTTCTGGATGGGTGAGCGGCGACATGTGCCCCGCATCTTCCAAAATCAGGAATTTGGCCCCTGGAATATTCTCGGCCACGATCTCCGACATCCGCATGTCGTAAAGCGAGGTGTCAACGCCGCGGATCACCAAGGTAGATTTATCGATGCTCTGCACCTCCGCCTGTGTCGTGCGGTTATTGGCGTTGGCGTTGAAGTTAGCCAGTTGCGCCGGAGTGCGGCGGATGAAGTTCTGCCGCGTCTTCTCCGCATATCCGACCCAGGTGCCGGGCTTGTTGCGGAAATCAAGGAAGCCTTGCCATGCGGCTTCCGGCCCATCCTTAGCAAGCCGTTCGCGGAAATCATCTTGAATGCCTTCCAGCTCGGCGAGAGCATCGGTCTCACTGAGTTCCCGCAACAAGCACGCGACCATCGGCTCGATCAGCACCAAAGAGCGGACCATCTCCGGATGCTCCAAGACAAACCGAATCGCGGTGCCGCCGCCGTAGGAATGTCCGATCAGGTCGAAACTCTCGACCCCCACCTCGTCGAGAATGCGCTTCACCAGACCGGCCTGGTCGTCGTGCAGCAATGTCTCTGGGTCGGGCCAAAACGAGGATTTTCCATGACCCCAACCGTCCGGGGTGATGGTGTGGTATTTATCGTCGAGCTCCCCCAGCACACCGCGCCACTGCGCCCCGGTACTCCCCGCCGCGTGGAGCAGCACCAGCACAGGGCCTTCCCCGGCCTCGCCGTAATTAATGGTCAGGCCGTTTTCTTCAATCCTGGGCATTCAATTAATCCAATCTGATCACAATGCTGTCGAGCTTGCTCGTCGGCGCGCTGTAGCGTTGCATTTTGAGGGGGTCGTGCCCCGGTATCACCATCTCCGGCCTACCGTCCGCGAGCTTGACCGCGGTGCGAGCACCTTGCAGCATGTCGCCGACATGGAAGGCCGCCGGATAGGGGTTCTGGTTTTCCATATTGGCGTACATGTGGACGGCGTCGGAGGCCAGTACCAGCCAGCCGCCACGGGTCCAGACGCGGACAATCTGCATGCCGTGTGTGTGGCCGCCGACCCAGTGGACGGAAATGCCCGGCGCGATTTCGCCCTCGCCATCGGTGAAGATGATCCGGTCGTCATAGACCGCGCGGACGAAATCCACCGTGTATTCGATGAAATTGCCGTAGCGGAATGCCTTGTGCCGCAGATAGCGGCCGGTGGCGAACTCCATCTCGTCGTCTTGGATGTGGAATTTCGCCTTCGGGAAGTCCGGCATGCTACCCGCATGGTCATAGTGCATGTGGGTGACGATGACTTCCTCGACTTCCGCCGGGTTCACGCCCAACAGATCGAGGCCCTCCGCCGGCGTGCGCAGCAAGTTCTTGGCGCCGCGCACATAGCGCCGATCGAATCCCAGATCGACGACATAGGTCTTGCCGCCGCCGCTGATCGACCAGACGAAATAATCCATCGTCATGGGCGCGTCGTGCGGGTCCTTGTAAATGAAGGTGCTGTGGCTAGAGGTTTTCTTCTCGGCGTATTTGATCGCGTGTACTTCGTAGGTCGGCAGGCTCATTTCGTGCGCCGCCATACTTTATCCATATCGCCGATGGGATCCTCGTGGAGCGCGACGGCGATGCCTTCGAGTTCCTTCGACGCCGCCGGGAACAATGTCAGGACCTGTGGATCGTGGCCGGGAATGACCTTGTCTTCGTTACCGTCGGCGAGGCCGCGTAGCTTCTCGTAGCCGTCCAGCATATCGCCGACGTTATAGACGATGGGGAAGGGGTTCGGGATCGCCATGTTGTCGTAGAAATGATTGGCATCGGAGGCGAGCACCAGCCAGCCCTTCTTGGTCCACACCCGCACCGACTGCACGCCGTCCGTATGGCCACCAATGTGGTGGACGGAAAGTCCCGGCGCGATCTGCATCTTGCCGTCGACATATTGCACCCGGTCGTCATAGACGAGGCGGACCATGTCGACCACATAGTCGACCGCATAGGGATGGCGCAGTGGTGCGTGCATCATGCAGCGCCCAGTGCAGTATGACATCTCGCGGTCTTGCAGGTAGAACTTGGCGTTCGGAAAGCTTGAGAGATCGCCGCAGTGGTCATAGTGCATGTGACTGATGATCACGTCCTCGATCTGGTCGGGGTCACCGCCCAACATGCGTACGGCTTCCGACGGCAACCGATGCAGCGAGCGCCCGCGGGCTTCCGCTTCTTTCTGCTCAAAACCGACATCGACGACATACGTCTTCCCGCCGCCCTGGATCACCCAGATCATGAAATCGATGCTGGACGCCTCGTCGTGGGGGTCCTTGAACAGGAAGTTCTCTTGCCGCATCCGTTTGTGGTCGCCGTATTTGATGGCGTAGACCTCGTATTCGGGCATTTTTGTCATGTCAATGTCCTTTGTCGTCTCATTAGTACAGAGGGTCCGCGTCGAGGCGGACCACGATGCCTTCCATCTCTTTCGATGGCGCGGGATAGCGTTGCATCACTAGGGGGTCGTGCCCCGGAATGATGTGTTTGGGCGAATCCGCGAGCTTCAGCATGAGCTTGTACCCGTCCAGCATGTCGCCCACATGGTTCACCGTGCGATACGGCTGAACCTCCTCGAAATTCAGGTAGTAGTGGCTAGCGTCGACCGCCATCACCATCCAGCCGCGACGGGTCCAAACCCGTGCTACTTGCAGACCGACGGTGTGCCCGCCGACGTGATGCAGCGAGAGGCCGAGTGCGATCTCTTCATCCTTCTCGGGGAAATGGAGCCGGTCGTCGTATAGCGCGCGGATGACGCCTTCAAGGTGGTCCGGCACAAATGAATGCCGCAGTGATTTATGGCGCATCTGTCGACCGACGGCGTAGTGCATTTCCGCTTCTTGCAGATAAAGTTTTGCCTTTGGGAAGTCGCTCCAGGTGCCGATATGGTCGTAGTGCAAATGGCTGACGATCAGATCTTCGACATTTTCCGCCTCAACGCCGATCAACCGCAGACCATCGGCTGGCTGGCGGATGAAGTCCCGTCCGCGTTTCTCGCCCTCCGCGCGGTCGAACCCCGAATCTAAGACATAGGTCTTGTACTTACCGACGATGGCCCAGACGAAATAATCCATCGGCATGGCCGGGTCGTCATGGGGGTCCTTGAAGATCAGGTGCTCGTTGCGGGTCGCATCGCGCCACGCATATTTAACTGCGTAAATCTCATAAGGGTCGAGGGGTGTGTCGGTCATAACGAAGTGATCGCCTGCGCCTTGTGAGTGCCGGGGATTGCCGACAGGATAATCTTGAAGAGAGATTTAGGTCGGGTGAGGGAATTGGCATGGGTTTGGGCATCGACCCTAGTGTGAGCCTGGGACGTCTTCCATCGATTATGATGGCGACGCTGGCGATGGTGGCCGCACTCGGGCTGTGGTTCTCGGCCTCTGCCATCGTGCCCGCGCTGCGGGTGCAGGAAGGTGTCGACCCGACGATCGCCTCCCTGTTCAGCAGTGCGGTGCAGATTGGCTTTGTCTGTGGCACGATTATCAGCGCCGTGTTCGTGCTGGCAGACCGTCTCGACCCGCGCCGCCTGTTTGCACTCTCCGCCGTCGTGGCGGCGGGCGCCAATCTCGCGATCCTGTTGTTCGATCCGTCCTCGCCGATGGTGATCTTGTGCCGCTTCATTACCGGCATGTGCATGGCGGGAATCTACCCCGTCGGCATGAAGCTCGCGACGACCTGGGCGCAAGGGGATATGGGTTTCCTCGTCGGCACCTTGGTGGGGGCTTTGACCTTGGGCTCCGCCGCCCCGCATCTGTTCAATGCGCTGGTGGGGGTCGATTGGCGTGCCACCATCGGCGCTGCGTCGGCGAGCGCGTTGGTGGCCGCCGTCCTGGTCTTGTTCGTCGGCATCGGCCCCAATATCGGCAAGACGCCGCCCTTCCGCCCTTCCCAAGCCATGGCCGTGTGGCGCAATAAATCGCTGCGCTATGCCAACTTGGGGTATCTCGGCCACATGTGGGAACTCTACGCCATGTGGACCTGGATCGGCGTGTTTCTGTTCGCCAGCTTCCAGCTCTCTATGGCGGAAGACGACGCCCTGTTGAATGCGTCCCTGGCAACCTTCGGGGTGGTCGGCATCGGTGTCGTCGGCTGCGTCTTGGGTGGCCTGTGGGCAGACCGGGCCGGGCGCACCGTGGTGACGATGGTCGCCATGGCGGTGAGCGGCACTTGCGCCCTCCTGGTAGGGTTCCTGTTCGGCGGCGATCCGTTCTGGCTGATGGTACTGTGTTTGGTGTGGGGCATAGCCATCGTCGCGGATTCGGCGCAATTCTCGGCCAGCATCGCGGAGCTCTCCGACAAGGACCTGGTCGGCACAATGCTAACAGTTCAGACGGGCACTGGATTTCTGCTCACACTCGGCACCATTCACCTGGTTCCGGTCTTGGTTGCTTGGCTCGGCTGGACCTACGCCTTCGCCTTTCTCGCCATCGGCCCGTTCCTAGGCGTGATCGCCATGGGCCGCCTGCGCACGTTGCCGGAAGCTATAAAACTCGCCCGCGGTCGGCGCTAGACCACCCAGCCGTTTTTCTACCTTCATCGTCATTCCTGTGCAGGCGGGAATCCAGAGGATCCGCGCCCACCCAATGGTTTCCCGCCGAGCCTGTCCTCCCGAAAGTGGGAGCAATAGTGACAAATGGGGAGGTATGAAGTGAGTATCCTGAAAGTCGAGAAACGACCCCATGCACAGTAAAACGATACCGCGCGCAAGGGTCGCCCCCGTCAATCAGAAGCCCATCGTTCCCCAGAAACGCGCTCGCGTTATACGGGGCTCAGCCTGCCCCCGACGACACCGATTAACGCGCGGGACGCTGCCGCATATGTACCAGAAAATCTTCCATCTCGTGGATCATCTGGCGGAGCTCGCGCGCGCGGGCAAGCTCGCTAACAGACCAGTCGCCATGCTTTCAGGCATTGCGGTTGCCGGGTTGGGTGCCAGAACCGACGGCCCCACTGTTTGGTGATGGCAACCCAGCCACTCAACAGATCGGTGCAATAGTCGTTACTGATGAGCTTACGAAAGATGGGTATATTTCCAGCATGAAACTTGATCGAGGAGAAAGCCGATGCGTAGTGGCAGGTGATTTTGTTGTATTTGCAATGAACGACTTTCTGGACTTTCAGAGTAAAGCGGCTTGATGGTAATGCTAAAGCGAACCAAGCCGCGCTCACCGATTGGAGATCGAATGATGGATCCGTATTTTCCGCTTGGCCCCTATACGCGTTCAATTACAACGTGTTCGGAGGACGCAAAACTATGGTTCAATCGTGGTTTGAACTGGTGCTACGCATTCCATCATAAGGAAGCGGTCCACTGCTTTGAGAAGACTGTCGAACTGGATCCCGATTGCGCCATGGGCTATTGGGGCATCGCCTATGGGACCGGTCCTTATTACAACATCCCTTGGGAAAAAATGTCGCCGTCCGGCCGACCGGTGGCAATCGCGACCACTTATGAGAACGCCCGAAAGGCGGTCGAGCTCGCAGTGAACGGCGATGTGAGCCCTGTGGAGAGGGCTTTGTGCAGCGCCCTTGCGCGGCGGTTTCAGGCAAGCACGTGCGATGATCTTGAGATTTTAGGCCAGTGGGATGACGACTATGCCGATGCCAGCCGGGAGGTCTATCGCGACTTTCCCGAGGATTATGATGTCTGCGCCCTGGCCGCCGAAGCCTTGATGGTGCGCACGCCTTGGAGGCTTTGGGACTTGCAAAATCGCGTTGCCGCCGAGGGGGCCGACACTTTGGAAGCGATCGAGATCATCGAGTCCGCGTTGGCGCGCATTGAACGCAACAACGATGCAGAGCATGCCGGGCTGTTGCATTTTTATATTCACATCATGGAAATGTCGCCGGAGCCGGAACGCGCGCTCGCTGCCGGCGACAAACTGCGCCCGCTCGTGCCGGGCTCGGGACATTTGATCCATATGCCGTCGCACATTTACGTCCTGTGCGGAGAGTATGAGAAGACGACCGCCTCCAACATCGAAGCGGCAGCGGCCGATGAAAAGTACCTTGAGTACGATAGCGAGCTTGGCATTTATTACGTCTATCTGCTCCACAACATTCACTTCCAAATGTATGGCGCGTTTTTTTCCGGGCAGTTTGAACCCGCGATACGCGCCGCGAACCAGATGCAGGAAACGGTCCGCCCGGAATATCTACTCTCCGACCACGCCTTTCTGGTTAATTACCTGGAAGCCTTTTACGGCATGAAGGCGCACGTCCTAATCCGCTTTGGAAAATGGCAAGAGATTCTGGACGAGCCGTTGCCGGAAGACCCGGCGCTGTTCTGCGTGACCTTTGCGGTATGGCAATATGCCAAGGGGATCGCCCACGCGGTCCTTGGAAATATCGACGCGGCATTGGCACAGCAGCACCTGCTGCGGGAAGCGGTTGCCGCCCTGCCAGAGGACCGGATCGTGTTTCAAAACGACACGCGTGACATTCTCGCGGTGGCCGGACCGATGCTGGCAGGGGAGCTGGAATACAGACGCGGGAACTACGATGTCGCTTTCGTAAATTTGCGCAAGGCGGTCGATTTATACGATACCCTCAACTATTCTGAACCCTGGTCCTGGATGATGCCACCGCGCCATGCCTTGGGAGCGTTGCTGCTCGAACAAGGCCATGTCGAAGAGGCCACCGCTGTCTACCGCGCAGATTTAGGGTTGGATGATACGCTTGTCCGCCCGTCACAACATCTGAACAATATCTGGAGCCTGGTCGGCTACGCGGAGTGTTGCGAGAAGTCAGGTGATGTGAAAGCGTTCGAAGCGATCCGTCCGGAACTGGAGAAAGCCCGAATGATCGCTGATATTTCCATCACTGTTTCATGTTTTTGTCGCACAGAGCATGAATGTTGCGAGTAGGTTCCAGACGACAGGCAGACATGACCTAAATTCCCGATGGCCATCGGCGGTCCGAGTCCCTGGCGGTGGAGATAGCGCTGGCGGAGAATGGTGTGGACTTTCAGGTCCGAGATGTTGACCTGAAGTCCGAGGCCCAGCGTGACGATGATTATGCGTTGGTCAATCCACAGCGCAAGGTTACGGCTCTGGTGACGTCCTGCGGCGAGACGCTTACCGAGTCAGTTGCTATTCTTCTGACCCTCGATCAGCGTCATCTCGACGTGAAACGTCTGACGGAAGGTGACGCCGAAAGAGCCGAAGCGCTACGCTGGCTGTTGCTCATTGCGACCGAGATTTATCCGGTAATAGAGATGAACGATTGTCTGGAGCGGTTTTCACCAACGGGGGAGAGGGCCGCTGCATTGCGCGAGGCCGGCCGTAGCATCTGGCGCGAGCGATGGCTGATTGTAGAACGCAAGATTGCCGGAGACCCCTATGTGTTGCGGTCAGGTTTCTTTCTGACGGACATTTACATTGCCGTCGTGAGTCGCTGGGCGGAGCAATCGAGAGCGATCAGGTGGTCTGTCCCCAGATTCTCTATAGCAGGCGTTAGACGCCAGGAAACTCATCGCAAGAAGTTCGCGATAACATCGACCAGTTCTGCGCTGAGACCTGACAGTCCATAGTGAGAATTGGACCCGACGACCTTCATGCGTTGGTCGATTCCGGGGCCTTCGACAGCGCCCAGGTTTTCTATAATCTGCTGGTTCCTTCGGCCGGTGAGACGGTCCCGGAAGGCTATTCCTGTGATGACTTCCGCGAGCTGCTGAAGGCGGCGGAGTGCCACGGCGTTGGCTCCATCGGTGTTCGAATATTCGCGGGTGGCCCGCTTTCAGGAGGCTAAGAACGTCATTCCTTAGGGTCGCAGAACGTCGCACCAATCGGCTCCGACACCAACTATGCAACCGATGTAAGCTGTGACCTCGCCTTTTGGTCGCTTGTCAACGACGGTATTGTGGAAACATTGCCCGAGCTCGTTATTCGATATGCGATCTTTCACCCAACCCTCTCGACGGTCGAAATCGGCAATTCAATTTAGAGCAACTTTAGGGTGCCGCCAGGGCCGTCGAGAACGGCCCGCTACCGCCCGAAGCACTCGCGCAGATTAGTGATATCCAAAGCAGTTTTGCGGGTAAACAAAAAATAGGGGGACCGTTTAACTTATCCCCCTATTTTGCGCTAAGCGAACACCTCGGCTAGAAAGTTCTCCATTGCCTGCCATGACCTGCGGTCGGCGTCTGCTTGGTACATGGCGCCCATGTCCGGCGCATTCGCCTCTGGATTCGTAAAGGCGTGCAACGTATTTCCGTAGCCATGGATTTGCCAATCCGCGCCGCCCGCCGTGAGTTCTTCGGCGAGTGCTGTGACGTCGGCTGGCGGTACCATTGGATCATCCCAGCCGTGCAAAGCGAGCACCTTGGCCTTGATGGCGTTACCATCGGTGTTTCCAGGCTTATTGAACAAGCCGTGAAAACTCGCGGCACCTTGAAATTCTTCCCCGGTGCGGGCGAGATCTAGGACGCACATTCCACCAAAGCAGTAACCGGTGGCGGCAGTCTTGTTCGCATCGACTTGCCCTTGGTCACGGAGCACTTGGAGGCCGATCTTAAGCCGGTTCTGGAGCATCGGGCGGTTTTCCTGGAACGGCGTCATGAGTTTGGTGTTTTCCTCTGGGCTGCCGCCGAGGACGCCCTTGCCGTAGACATCCATCGCCAGGCCCGCGTAACCAAGGCTAGCGAGTTTGCGTGCGACTTTTTCCTCAAAGGGGCTACGTCCAGCCCAAGCGTGCACGATCAATACGCCGGGACGGGGGCCGGAGACCGCATCGTCCCAGGCGAAATAGCCCTCAAGCGCGGCGTCGCCATCTGTGTAGTCAATGGTTTTGGTTTGAACGGCCATGAGTCTTCTCCTTCAATCTCTGCGTGGAGCGCGGTGGTTTCTTTCAAAAGAATCTATATGCATTGCCGCTCGAAGGAACCTGTCCTCCGATTTCTTTTTTTTGGGTGTGTTTGTCTTTTGCAGAAAGTTCGGCTAACTCTCGTTCTACAATCAAGGAGTTGTCCGAAAATGTCGATTGAGACCGTCGAGCAGGCCATCGTTTACGTCCTTAAGTGTCAGAAGTCGTTCATTGTGGCAGAGGCCGAAGCGGCTCTCTCGAAGGGTGACGCGGAAGCGGCGCACAAACTTCGCAAGCGTATCGAGAACATGGGGTTCGGCGTCAAAGCAGCGGACCTCACGGACGATCACGAAGAGGCGCGGGTGGACGAACTGTTCGTATGGATTGAGCGGTTTGACCAGGAAGCTGTCGAGCATACGCCCACAAACCGCATTGCCTATGACTTCCTTAAGAATGACGAGGACCTGTTTCTCGTTTGAGCCGGCACGGTGTTGCTGCGTTCAGGTGACGGAGGCGATAAGCGCCCTTTGGCTGGTCTTAAGATAAATCCGGGACAAATTACCTAAAGCGAATTTACAGGCGTGACTGCATCACGTAAGCAGTTCCGGGTTGTGTGGAAGATTACCTGTATCGGTGAGCTGCTAACTCGACGTATATCTCAGGCTTCCGGGTGACAATCCAACATCGTCAGCGGCCCCGTTGGACTTCCGAGCAGAGGCAGGAAACATGACGTACCGCCGGATTAATTTTTTCTTTTTAAACATCGGTCATTTTTTCGACCATATGTTTGTGTTGATCTTTGCCACGGTGGCGGCGCTCAGTCTTACGACGGAATGGGGCATGACCTATTCCGAGCTCATTCTATACGCGACGCCAGGGCTTGTCGCCTTCGGCGCTCTCGCCGTTCCTGTTGGCTGGCTGGCGGACAAATGGAGCCGTGAGAGCATGATGGCGATTTTCTTCATCGGCATCGGCGCGAGCACGGCTTTTACCGCGCTTGCTGAGACACCTTTACAAATTGGGGTCGGGTTGCTGTTCATTGGCATTTTTGCCGCAATCTATCATCCCGTCGGCATCGCCATGGTCGTCCACGGTCGGGAGAAAACAGGCATTCCGCTCGCGATTAACGGCATCTTTGGTAATATGGGCATTGCGGTGGCCGCGCTCATGGCCGGGTTGCTGATCGACACCAATGGCTGGCGTGCGGCCTTTGTTATACCGGGACTTATCTCGATCAGTTTTGGCTTCGCCTACATCTTGTTTATTCGCGCCGGCCGCGCCGCACGTGCGGCTGAAGTCGCCAGTGGTGCAGCTGCCAAGAAGGCTGGTGGGGGGATAATGACGATCGATCGTACCCTCATTATTCGAACGTTCGCGATCATCTTCACCACCACTGCGATTGGCGGCTTTATCATGCGTAGTACGACATTCGCCTTGCCCAAAATTTTTGACGAACGACTGATGGATATCGCAAATAGTGCGACTTTAATTGGGGTATATGGTTTTCTGGTTTTTGCTGTTGCCGCGTTTGCGCAGCTCGCCGTTGGGTATCTCATCGACCGCTATTCCATTCGCATTATCTTTGCCGTCGTCGCGGCGCTGCAGGCCATCTTCTTCGTCATAATGGTAAATTTAACCGGGCTACCGGCACTCCTTATCTCGCTTGGATTCATGATGGTCGTGTTCGGGCAGATCCCCATCAACGACGTGCTCGTCGGTCGCATCACGCGGAGCGAGTGGCGCAGCCGCGCCTACGCCCTTCGATATGTGATAACGTTCTCAGTCTCTGCGACGGCGATACCGTTGATTGCCTGGATTCACGCCGAATGGAGCTTTGTTATCCTCTTCATTATGATGGCTATAGGTGCAGCAGGTACCTTCACAGTTGTCTTCTTCTTACCCAACGCGATCGCCAAACCGAAACTTTCCTGAATGTTAAATCCCGGGGACGTAGGCGAGACCGAGAGCAGCCTATTAGGCGGGGCAACCAATCTTGCCGCTCTGTGGTGATGATCTAGCTTACTCTCCAGTGGTCCCCAGGGGGTGGTTTATGTCACCAGGGCCTCTCACATGGGAACTGGATAACTTAAGATCAGTCCGACCCTTTCTGAAAATGCAGCAACAGTATTTGAAGCTTCATCGCGGCGCGGTATGAGCGAAAAAATCCCGACATACGAGGCAGTCGTCATCGGCAGCGGCATTTCCGGTATGTACGTCACATATCGTCTGCGCGAGCTCGGGGTGAACTTTCGCGTGTTCGAGGCCGGCTCCGACGTCGGCGGTACGTGGTATTGGTGCCGCTATCCGGGCGCCCGGTTTGACTCTGAAAGCTGGTCCTACGGCTATTTCTTCGACAAGGAGCTGCTGCAGGAATGGGACTGGAAGGAGCATTTCTCACCGCAGCCGGATACGCTCGAATATCTGAACCTTGTCGCCGATAAGCACGACTTCCGCCGCGATATAACTTTCAACGCCACCGTCGCTGCCGCCGAATTCGACGACGAATCCGGCCAATGGACCGTTACCTTCGAAGATGGAAGCGAGGTGCGCGCAACGCTCGTCATTTCCTGTCTTGGTGTGCTCTCCGCGCCGACACTCCCCAACATTCCGGGCCGCGACGACTTCCGAGGCCAAGCCTTCCACACCGCCCGCTGGCCGCATGAGCCGGTATCGTTCGAGGGCAAGCGGGTGGGTGTCATCGGCACGGGTGCGACCGCGATCCAGGCGATTCCGGAAATCGCCAAGACGGCTGAACATCTGACCGTGTTCCAGCGCCATCCCAACTGGGCGGCACCGCTGCATAATTCGAAGATCACGCCGGAAGAGCAGAAGGACATCAAATCCCGCTACGAGGAAATTTATGCTCGCTGCTGGGAGACGGCCGGCTGTTTCATCCACACCCCAGACCCGCGCAGCGCCCTCGACGCCACGCCGGAAGAGCGGGAGGCTTTCTGGGAGAAGCTGTATTCCGAACCCGGATTCGGTATTTGGATCGGCAATTACCGGGACATCCTGACGGACGAGCGCGCCAATGCGCTCGCGACCGAGTTCATGACCCGCAAGATTCGTGAGCGGGTCAACGACCCGAAGATTGCCGAAAAACTGATACCGAAGAACCACGGCTTCGGCCTCCGCCGCCTGCCGCTGGAGAGCGGCTATTTCGAGGCCTATAACCGCTCGAACGTCCAGCTTGTCGACACGCTTGAAACACCGATCGAGCGTATCACCGCCGAGGGTGTCCGAACGACAGCGGAGGAGCACGGGCTGGACATCCTGGTCTACGCCACCGGCTTCGACGGGGTGACCGGCGGCTACGACAACATCGATATCCGCGGGCCCGGCGGTCGGCGCCTCCGGGACGACTGGAAAGACGACCTGCCGAAGACCTTTCTCGGCGTTATCAACGATGGCTTTCCGAATTTGCTGATGGTGCTGGGACCACATACCTCGCGTGGTAATATCCCGCGCCACATCGAGAAGATCGTCGACTTTAACATTGGCATCATCCGCCACATGCGCGAGCACGGCTACAGCCGCGTCGAGGCCCGCCCGGAAGAGGCGGAAAAGTGGCTGGCTCAAGTCAAGGAAGTCAACGAGGGCCGCCTCGCGGGCCAAATACCGAGCTGGCAGACGGGCGTGAACGTCAATGTACCCGGCCGTCAAACTATCCGCGTGCTAGGATATTACGGTGGTGCCATACGCTACCGCGAGCAGACGGAGCAGGTCGCCGCGCAGGGTTACAAGGAACTGATGTTCCGCTGACGCCGCGTCGGCGCTCCAGCGCTCTATCCGGATGGAATCAGACGGGGCTTTCGGCCAAGTGGTGCCTTGAGATTCGCCACGTCGCGCGTATTTTGAATGGAATATTGGAGCCGCTCGTCCCCGGATACGGAAGGCCATGCTATGAAGGATGAATTCGAGAAGAACGGTTATTACGTCCTGCGGGGCGTCCTGACGGAGGCGGAAGTGGACCGTCTCGCAGGGCCAATCCGCGCAGCCTTTAACCGCGGCGATTATGACACCTATAAGGAGGGGTCGGCATATCCATTGCCGGGTATCCATTCAATGGGCCCGCGAATTTTGGAAGAACACCCGGACATTGCGGAAGTGAGCCTCGCGCACCCTGCCATCATGGCGGCGATCCAAGAGCTCTTCGGTGAGCCCGCCACATTGGCGCAATATTGGTCCATTATGCGCCCACCAGGAGCGGGTTTGAGCGACAAGCCGTTCGTTAAAGGCAGCGGCGCCCATTACGACTACAAGCCTTGGCGAAGCGTCGGCTCCTACGTCAAGTGGATGTTCGCGGTGATCCCCTTCATCGACTACACGGATACCGCAGGCCCGCTCGCGGTATCGCCCGGTTCGCATCGTAAATCCACCCTATTGCCGTCGGACGGTCGCGTGCATCAGGTGGACGCCGCCCAAGTTCCCGAGGCGCATAAAATCGAGCTGATAGATCCATCCTTGAAGAAGGGCGATGTCGTCTTGATGGACGGGTTTCTGTGGCATGAGGCGCGTCCCAACTACGGCAACTCCGACCGCTGCGGGCTTTATATGAAGTTCCACGCAAAATCATCGCCGCCCGCCTGCGGCCCGACAATCTACCCATCCGCCGTGCACGAGTTCCTGCCGGACGACGCCAAACACCTCATCCCCTACCATCGGGGCGATGGTCAATATGCCGCGCTGCGCGACGGGGCGGTAGGCGGCATCGACGAAGCGCGATTGTTGATCGAAGACAGCGAAGAGAAAGTGCTCGTCATTGGAAATGACACCGACGGATGGCGGCTTCCGAAATTCGCCGCCGCAGAGGACCCAACCGCGGGCATTCTGGATGTTTGCAATGTTATGGGGTCCGTGGTCGAGGAAGCGCGCGAACAACTCGGATTGCAGTTGCCGTGGCTCAGCTGGCTGGTCGACCTCGCCGAGCAACCGGACGACGACGATACGGGAGAATGGAGATGTCGGGTATACGGCCATCGCCTGCAAACCGCGGCACCGGCGCTCGACGTATCAAATGACGCAGCGGGCCAACACCGCTGGATGTCGGTCGACGAACTTGAGGAAGCACATTCGGCCGACGCATTGGATCGCGGCGGGGAAGTCCTCTATTGGTTGCATATGTGGCAAAGCCAAGAGGATGAGGAGGGGCGCCACATCACCCGAAGCTACGGCGTTCCCACCACCCATGTCCAGTTTTTCAAGTACAATGGAAACGGCAATCCGGAAGGCACTTATCGTGTCGGTGAATTCGACCAGGACGGCCAGCCTATGCCGGCTGAGGTATAGGCGTCGTACTCGTAAATCCTCTGGTGTTTAGAGCAGGTCCTTCGCCCCTGGGCCGTTAGCGTATTTCGTCACGGACAATCGCCGCACCTGCGACCATCGCCTTGATCTTGCCGAGCGCGGAGGCTCGCGGCATGTATTTCAGGCCGCAGTCTGGAGCGATGATTATGCGCTCCGCCACGCAATGGGGAAGTGCCCGACGAATGCGCTCTGCAACTGTCTCAGCCGACTCCACCTCGTGTGTTGAGAGGTCGAGCACGCCGAGAATGATCTTCTTTTCCGGCAATTCTTCCAACACCACACAATCGAGTTCCGACTGCGCGGTTTCGATAGAAATACCGTGCGCATTACACTGCGCCAGTTCCGGCAGAAAGGAATAACCCTCGGGCCGTGCGTGAATAATCGCGGCATAGCCAAAACAGATATGCACCGCCGTTTCGCCTTCGACGCCTTCGAGTGCCCGGTTCAGTGCCTGTAGGCCGTATTCGCGCGCTTTTTCAGGGCGGGCCTGCATGTAAGGTTCATCCAATTGAACGACATCCGCACCCGCCTCGAACAGGTTCTTCACCTCCGCATTCACCGCCGCCGCGTAGTCGAGCGCTAGGTCCGCCTCATTGTCGTAGAACTCGTTCTGGGCCTGCTGGGTCATGGTAAACGGACCCGGCACGGTCATCTTGATCCGCCTGTCGGTATGGGCCCGCAGAAATTTCACATCTTCGACCTCGACCGGATGCTTGCGGTGGATCTTACCGACGATGCGCGGCACTGGGTTCGGGTGGCCGCTGCGGTCAAGGGCGGTTCCCGGGTTGTCGATGTCGACACCGTCGAGCGCAGTAGCAAAACGGTTCGAGTAGCTTTCGCGTCGAATTTCGCCATCGGTCACGATATCGAGACCGGCCTCTTCCTGCTCGCGGATCGCGACGAGCGTCGCGTCATCTTGCGCCTGTGCGAGGAATTCCGGGGCGACCCGCCATAGTTCGCGCGCGCGTGTACGCGGTGGGAACCGTCCGGCGAGTTTTTCTCGGTCAATCAGCCAGTCAGGTTGCGCGTAGGATCCGACGAGGGAGGTCGGTAACAGTGTGTGGCCTGTTTTGCTCATGGAATCTTCCTTCTCACTCTTTCCGCCCACTCGATGATCGCTGGCGCCTCACAACACCTCGAACGCATAGATCCGCGCCATGATCGCTTTGTCGTCGAACGGCGTCGAATCGTAGCGGCCCGATGTGCCCGCATGGCGCCATTTTCCGGCGTCTGCAAATTGCTTGGCCTGAGCCTCGATCTGTTCGCCGAGATAGATGCGGGCGACGGAGAACACAATGTAGCCGCCCGGTTGCACGACGCGGGTTAATTCTTCCAGGCTGCTGAGCGGTGCATGGCCTTCGGTATAGACGCCCGAAGCGGTGGCACCGGCGTAGCTGTTGTCTTCATAGTCAAGCCGCTCGCCAAGCAGGCCGAATTTAAGATCTCGGTATAAATCTTTCTTGGCGGCAAGAGCCAACATGCCGGCCGATGCATCGAAACCGTCGATATTGGGATAACCCAGCGCGGGTAGGATTTCGCCGAGGATGCCGGTGCCGGCACCAGCGTCGAGCACCGGCGCGTCGCCGGCCGGCTGGTGGCGCGTAAACATGGCCGCGGTCATGACTGGATGGGTATAGCCGACGCCGCGCATGTGTGCTTCGTATTCCTTCGACCAGTTGTCGTATACGACGGAGGTGACTTTTGAGTCACCGGCCGCGTAGGCGTCATGGAGGGAGCGGACTTCTTCGCCCTGATCGGAATCTGTCATGATATCTTTCCGTTAGTGAGAAGGAGAGGCCGTTAGGCCTTCAAGTTGATAGGCTTGCGTAAGCGGCCCGGGCTCGATCCAGTCTTCCACTGGGAAATCCTGATCGATAAATCGATGCTCATGGAGAAACGACTTCACAACCTCGAGCGCTTCCACCAAATCGCCATCGAGCTGGGGCAGAAATTTATCGCGGTAGTCCGGCTCCAGATATGTTTCGATTTTGTCGGCGTCGATGCTGCACTCCCGCGCGATTAAGTCACGCGCCTCTACCGGGTTATCTTGCACCCAGTTCGCCGCACGAATGGCCGTCCGAAGATAACAAACGACCGCATCGAAATGATTCTCAACGACATGGCGGGAGGTGGTCAGGAGGCGCGGCGTCGAGTTGTTGACGCGCTCGGCCATGCCCGGGGCCGACCTCACGTCGTACAGCAGGCGGATGCGGCCTTCCGCCTCGCGCTGAAGCAGCCCGGCTTCCGGGCCCTTACCGAAAATTGCGTCGACCTCTCCGGAGAGGAGAGCCTCGAGCTGGCCTCGATACTCGCAACGGGCGGGCTCGCTCAGTTCTTGAAGACCGACGTTTCGCCGCTCGCTCGGGTCCCAGCCTTCGATAATATCGATAAATTCCACCGCATTGACCGGCACATCGTGAACCTTAAGCGCGGAGGTCAGACCTTTCAGCGCCGCAAATCGCCAGAAATTGAACACAAGTCGCGGCCACACCGGCAAGGCCAAACGGCGACCGGTAAGATCGGCGACACTCTCCACCGGATCGTCGGCGCGCACGAACACGCCCTGGAATTCTTCCATGAAGGTGATTCCAAGAGCCACGGAGTCGATGCCGTTCGCGCGCGCCCATACCGGCGGCGCCACACCCCCCTCGCGGATGAACATGTCGATCGAGTGTGTGTAGTGAACATCCTGATGGTCGGGGCCCAGCTCGGTGATGTTGGGCACCACATAGTCCGAATCCTCGAACGCGTCGGTGAACATGCCGGTCTGAAAGGCAATGCCGGATGCCGTGGGGACGGGGCACCGAGTGTAATAGATCGGCGTGCGTGATTGCATGAAGCAATGTATCCAGCATGTGTGTTGACCAAATCAGGTATTGAGATGGCGAGGAGTCGGCGCTCCATGGGAACACCCAAATAACCAGCATATTAGCGGATGAGATGCGTGGAGGCTAATTTCGGCGAAAACTGCCCGAATGTGGCCCCTTGGCGACGCGCAGCTATGACTGCCCGGACGCGGAAATACACGGAAACGATCAAATTTTGTATTAGCGGGTGTGTAATACCTTAACCCGGCACGGAATATGACCCTACTGAATGCGAGAAAAGAGTTCAACTGATAAGAAAGCGTTGGCCGAAGCGGAAGAAGCACTCGTTAACGCGATTAAGCGCGAAGCGGCAATTGAAGGCCGGTACCGGAACGCGATATCAGAGATTGATTTGGTGGGAAGGTCGAAATTTTCAGCACCAAAAATAAGGGAACGCAGGTAAAAATCTCCTTACCGCAATCCATTACTCTCCCGCTGGAACCGTCGCCTTTGGAACGTTTGATGCGAACTTGAACGCATTATGGGCCAATACTGTGCCGAACTTCCTCTTGTTTGAGATATGGAGTTTCGTGCCGGACAACTGAAACCCGTATGGTCAATAGCCCGTTGGTGTCAGATGAGACCGGCCAAAGTGATTTGGGATCGGGAGTTTACATGCTGAGGCTTGCTCGCAATACTGATCGCAAAATCTAATATGGCTTTTGGAGTTAGACCCGCGCGCTAGTTGGGTATCTCGGCACTGGCAGAGGAATGGGAAGGCAATATGAGGATTGGCATTTGCGGTGCCGGTGTGGGCGGGCTTTCCACGGCGGCCGGGCTGTTGTCGTTGGGTTACGAAGTGGACGTCTTCGAAAGGGCTCCCGACATCCGGACGACGGGCGCGGGGTTCAATTTATGGCCCAATGCCGGTCGCGCGATCAACGGCCTGGGTCTCGGAGAGCAGTACCGGGAAATCTCGGTCCAGCTCGACCGCTACATCGAGCTCGACACCGAGGGCAAGGAACTCTTTTCGACTGATACCAGTCATTGGCCGGAAAAATACGGCGCCCCGGCCGTGGGGCTTTATCGACCGGAATTGGCGCGCATGCTGGGCGACGCGGTCGGGCTGGAGAACATCAAGTTCAACCACGACGTCGTTTCGGTTGAGAACGCGGGCGACAAGGCAATCTGCCATTTCGGCAACGGAAATTCCTATGAAGCCGACGTCCTGATCGGCGCCGACGGCATCAATTCGCAAGTCCGCGAGCAGTTGATCGGCGGCGTTACGTTTCGCCCCAATGAACTTTATGATTATCGTTTCCGCTCGGTCATTGATCTTAGCGATGTCGATGTGGATCCGGCCGCGCAGACCGGGTTCTACGCACGCGAGGGCTGGCTGTCCTTTATTCCCATCGGCAAGGGGAAGGCGTATTGGTTCGGGTCGGTGTCGGGTGCTAAGACTTTCGAAGACTTCATCGATTTCTTCGGCGGCTGGACGAAGACGCCGATCCCCAAGACGCTCAACAATACGTCTCGGGATTTGCTTGTGCAAAGCCCGCTGCAGGATGTCGACGGCGTTCCCTATAAATGGACGCACGGGCGCATTGTTCTTATCGGCGATGCCGCACACCCGATGATGCCCGATATGGCGCAAGGGGCAAGTCAGACCTTCGTCGACGCACTTGCTATGCGCGATGCGTTAGCCGAGACGCGAGATGTCGAGAAAGCCTTGAACGCTTTCGAGACGAACCGTCGAGATGTCGCAGAGGCGGTCGTTAAAATCTCGCAAAAGGGACTCTTTCTTGGCCCATACGACGTGAAGCCGCTTGCGATCAGGTATCAGAATGAGATTGAGCCGCTGACCGCCTGATGGGACCCGGTCGCAATGTCAAATGTAGGGGAATGACACATGCCGCACTCCACCACCAAGGAATACATCGATGGCGATTGGAGCTGGCGGGTAGGTTCTCCCTTCTCTCAAGCCGTTGAGGCCGGAGATCAAGTCTTCATCAGCGGGCAGCAGGCGCTGACCAAGGACGGCGCGCTGGTCGCGCCGGGAGATATCGCCGCTCAGACCCGGTGCGTATTCGAAAACATGAAGACAACGCTCGAACGCGCCGGACTGGGGCTCGTCGATCTCGTGCGCCTGAACACCTACTACGTATTTGACGGCGCCGATGAGGACGCGACGGAGTTCTGGGAGGATATGACTCGGGTTCGTCTCGAGTATTTTCCCGATCCAGGGCCGGCGGCGACCGCAGTCCGCATCAAGGGGATGCCGTATCAGGGTCAGCTCATTCAAATCGAAGGTATCGCGCTCAGGGGCGATTTGCGGCGCAAACGGAAACGCATCATGCCCGAG
Organism: uncultured Rickettsiales bacterium; assembly: GCA_913046825.1. The sequence goes on from CAJWTF010000012.1 coordinate 30,039, forward strand.
GGTAGCTGGGACTGGAGCATCTCGGTGCCGCTGTCTCAGGGCTGGGATGTCGGCGACCGGCTTTATGTTGGCGGGCAGATTTCCTCCGACGAGACCGGATCGACCGTTCACGTCGGGGATTTGAGCTCACAGACCCGCACGATCTGCCGATTTATCGAAAACGTTCTGGAAGGTGGCGGTGCCTCGTTTGACGATATCGCCCATGTAAAAATATGCGTGAAGCACAACAGTACAGAGTCGGACGGCACGCCGTTTCTGGACAGAATCTTGGAGGTGACTAGGGAGAATTTCGGTTCTCGTGGCCCGGCGGTCACTTGTTTCGGAGTGGACTTGCTCTATCCCGGGCTCGATCTCGAGATCGACGCCATGGCCTTCAAGAGCAGCCATGAGCGGTCGACGACGGGATCCTCACCGATGAAAGTTCACGACGGATCTTTCTCCGACAGCGTCCGCGCGTCGGGCGAAATATGGATCGGCGGGCAAGTTGCGCAGGATGCCGACGGCGGGGTGTTGGCGCCGGGCGATATCAGGGAACAGTCGAGGATCGTCTTTCAACGCCTACACGACGCCTTGGGGCATTCGGGCGCGACACTCGACGATATCGTGAAGCTGAACCTGTTTTTCGCATCCAACAGCGACGACATCGATGAAGAGTTTCATGCGGCGTTGGCCGTCTGGTCGGAACTTGCGCCAAACTCCCGGCCAGCGATGACTCCGGTACGGGTCTACGAACTGTTCCAATCGGGCCTGCTTATTCAGGCGGATTGCATCGCCATGATGTCGATCTAGTGTCGCTTGAAAGGCGAACGCGTTAGGGGAGATAAGAGAATATGATTAAGAATCCGGTTCCATGGCCAAACGGCGCCAAGGTGGCTTGCGCCATCACATTTGATATCGATACGGACAGCATCCTGCACCTTGAGCATCGGGAACGCGCGCCGGACATGCTGGCGACAATGTCTTGGCTGAAATACGACACCGTGGCCATCCCCAGAATTCTCGATATGTACGAACATCACGGGATCAAGCAGACGTTCTTTTATCCAGCCTGGTGCATGGAGCAGTATCCCCATCTCGTCGAGATGATCTTGGAAGGGGGACACGAAATCGCGGCGCATGGATACTTGCATGAGAACCCGAACAAGCTGGAGCCTGAAGAAGAACTCTACTGGTTTGACCGCCAAGTCGACGTCATCAAGAAAATGACAGGTAAGAGCCCACGGGGATGGCGGGCACCGCTTTACAATTTTTCGAAAAATTCCTTGGACTTCATGATCGACAAAGGGATGATCTATGATGCCAGCCTTATGGGCGATGATATCCCGTATGTCCTGCAGGCCGACAAGGGCCAAGTCGTCGAACTTCCGTCCCAATGGGCGATGGACGACTGGCCGCACTACACCCATGCGCCCGACATGCATTACATGATGCCGATTAAATCGCCAGATGAAGCGATGAATGTCTTCATGTCCGAGTTCGAAGCCATGCGGCAGCACCAGGGATTATGGATCACCGTTTGGCACCCCTTTGTCTCCGGCCGTTTAGCGCGGTGTGAGCGCGTTAGCCAGATGATCGAGTACATGCAGGGGACGGGTGACGTCTGGTTCGCGACCATGGAAGAAATCGCCGTCCACGTTCAGAAATGCATCGATGACGGCTCCTGGGAACCGCGCATCGATAAACTGCCCTATTACGACGCCCCTATTCCCGAGCTTCAAGACGGGATGCTTGCATAGACCCCTTAGTAGAGTGCCGAAGGAACTCTGGTTAGGGATATCCACCAAAAAATCCTGTAATGAAAGAGCTTCGTTAACAAACAGGCTCAGGCATCCCAGAATATTTGATGACGAACACCAATCGCGGACGCCTGCTTTCACGGTGCAATGCGGACACACAATGGTTCAATCGCACAAATGCCCGCTGCGGTGCGATTGCGGACTTTCCTGTCAAAATGGAACGTGGGAGCTCGCTGTGCCCGCCGACTGTCGGCTACCGGCAATTTACCGTCGTGCTGCGGTCGCCAAGGGGGCTCCCATCCGCTAGACTATAGACAGCCAATTAACGTGGGGGACTGGGTATGCGGTTGAAGGATAAGGTGGCGATTGTGACGGGAGCGGCTTCGGGAATGGGCGCTGCGACGGCAAGATTGTTTGCGGCAGAAGGCGCAAAAGTAGTCCTCACGGACATCATGGAAGAGGCGGGCGCAAGCTTGGCGGCGGAAATCGGCGGTTACGCTCGGTTCCAAAAACTCGACGTGACCAGCGAAGAGGAATGGGATGAGCTCGTCGCCGTCACTATATCGGCCTTCGGGCGGATCGACGTGCTGGTCAACAATGCCGGTGTGAGCGGCAGCCATCCGGACATACTGAACGTCGCGACCTGGGACGAGCAAATGAACGTCAACGCCCGCGGTGTATTCCTTGGTATGCGTTCTGTGATCCCAAAGATGCAGGAAGCCGGCGGCGGATCAATCGTCAACATCTCTTCGATCTCCGGCCTGACCGGTCAGAGGTTTGTTCATATGGGCTACAACGCGGCGAAGGGCGCTGTGCGTCTTGCGACCAAGGGCGCATCCGTGCAGTTCGCGCGTGACAATATAAGAGTGAACTCGGTCCATCCCGGCCTTATGCCGGCCATGCGGACGTCGATGATGAGCGCCGATCCGGAAGTGCGCCGCAAAATGATCAACGCCGTGCCGATGGGCCGCGAAGGTCGGATAGAGGAAGTTGCGCACGCCAACTTATTCCTGGCAAGCGACGACGCGTCGTACATTACTGGAATCGAACTTCCCGTCGATGGGGGTTTCGTTGCGCAGTAAGCGCGACTATACGGAGATAAAAACCGGTGATTTAGAGTTTTCTAATATTTTCTCGCGGTATTGAATTCGGATTGACCTCAGCTCCCGTTCGGCGGGATCTATAGGCTTCTGCGAAATCATGAGAGGGATAGGAACTTATGACCATTCGTCTTATGATCGCTGCGTTGTCGATGGCGCTCGCCGCCGCTACCTTCGCCGCCAGAGAAACTCGGGCCGAGTCGCCGCAGGCACTGGGCCTCGTCGCCACCGCCGAGCCGGCACCAACAATGCAGTGCCAGGACGGTCTCTGCACAGCCTATATCAGCGCCTTCTGTCTTGAGGAACACCATAAGTCACCCCGAGCTCGTGCGGCCTAACGTCTGGCAAATAAAATCGAAGTCACGTTGCTGGTCGAAACCGGGGCGGGTGATACGCTAAGCCTGCCCGGCAAGGATTGGCTCGTCTTTCAAACCCGCACACTCTTCACTGGCGTCGAAGCGTCGGTCGACCAAGCGCGGATCGCCAAGTTGAACCCGGTAAAGCTATCCGTCGAAGTCGGTCCGATGGCTTCCATGTTGCCGGTTGTGGCGGCAGACGAGAAGACAGCCCAGCTCGATTTTTGCCATGACGGCCTCGATGCTCTGCTGGCTTGTGTGGTCCTGATGACAGCGGATGATTTGGAATTGGCCGAACTGAATGATGTTCTCCTGTCGTCGGGACGTGACGGAATGATGAAAAACGTATTGGGAAGGGTCTTCGCCTGCAGCCATCAGACAAGGCTAAAACTTGAACAGGTTACTCAACGCTTAAGCCCAGTTCGCTGCCTTATAGGGGATTTGTCGACCCCAGTCATGACCGTATTTATTGCTCGGTGCGCTCCCCAGAGCGCCATGCAATAGTCTCACCCGCGTGGAACGGCACGACGCTGAGTTCGCCCCCTGTCACCGCTTCGGGCACGGCATGTGCATCGCGGTGCAAGGTGATGGTGCCTTCGTTGAGCGGCAGGCCGTAGAAGCGCGGCCCGAACTCCGAGGCAAAGCCCTCCAGGCGGTCGAGCGCCCCTTCCTCATCGAAGGTGAGGACGTAACTTTCCAACGCTGCGGGTGCGCAGAAGATGCCGGCACAGCCGCAGGCGTTTTCCTTGTCTTGCTTTTGGTGCGGTGCGGAATCGGTGCCGAGAAAGAATTTCGGATCGCCCGAAGTCGCGGCTTGGCGCAGCGCGGTGCGATGATGTCGGCGTTTCGCGACCGGCAAGCAGTATGCATGCGGCCGCATCCCGCCGTCGAACATGTCATTGCGGTCGATGCGCAGATGGTGAGGCGTGATGGTGGCTGCGACGGTCGGCCCGGCGGCTTGGACAAACTCAACGGCGTTGGCTGTGGTAATGTGCTCCAGAACCACTTTCAGTTCGGGGAAATCGCGGAGCAACGGTGCCAGGACGATCTCGAGGAATGCGGCCTCTCGGTCGAAGATGTCAATGTCAGGCGAGGTCATTTCGCCGTGGATCAGCAACGGCATGCCGATTGATTGCATGCGCGCCAGCAGCGGTCGAATGTTGGCCACGTCCGTGACACCCGCATCGGAATTGGTCGTCGCCCCCGCCGGATAAAGCTTACAGGCAGCGAAGACGCCGCTCTCGTATCCGGTTGCGACTTCCTCCACATCGATCGTGTCGGTGAGATAAGCGGTCATCAATGGCTTGAAATTACGGCCCGGTGGCAATGCGCTGAGGATGCGATCGCGATATGCTTGCGCCGCGGCGATCGTCGTCACCGGAGGTACCAGGTTGGGCATGATGATGGCCCGTGCGAATTGGCGCGCCGAGAAATCGGCGATGAGGTCCAGCATGGCGTCGTCGCGAAGATGGAGATGCCAGTCGTCCGGTTCCCGAATGGTGAGATGTGTGGCGCTTTGATCTAAGTCGATCTCGACCGTCGCGGGTGTCGGCATGTATAGGCTCCTATGATGCCGCAGAGAATCGGACGAAGCGATTAGAGAGCGGCCGGTGTTTGATTATCGCTCTACAACAATCTTGTCATTTTTGTCTATGCTGAAAATGGATGCCCGGTGATGATCAGGCACTGGATTTTGCTTCCAACACATCGAAAGTCTATGCTGGCGAGACGAAATCTAGTGGGAGCATCGGAGCATGAACGACAACTTTGATTTGGTCATTCGCGGCGGTACGGTAGTTGACGGCACAGGTGGTCCGGCGCGGGAGGCCGATGTTGCGATTTACGACGGCCGGATTACGGAAGTCGGCAAGGTGAGTGCGTCCGGGCGTGAGGAAATCGACGCCAAGGATCGGCTCGTGATGCCAGGCTTCGTCGACGTTCATACCCACTACGATGCGCAAGTGACCTGGGCGAACCAGATTTTGCCGTCGTCCTGCAATGGGGTGACGACGGTGCTGATGGGCAATTGCGGTGTCGGATTCGCGCCGGTCCGCCCCGAACATCACGACATGCTGATCAGCCTGATGGAGGGGGTGGAGGACATACCCGAGGTGGTGATGAAGGAAGGCTTGCCTTGGAACTGGGCGAGCTTTCCGGACTACCTCGATTCACTGGATGGCAATAAGTATGACGTGGATGTGGCGACCCAAGTGCCGCATGCGGCTCTGCGTGTCTTCGTTATGGGTGAGCGCGGCGCCAATCGGGAAGAGGCGACGGCGGAAGATCGGGCGGAGATGGCGCGGCTTGCGGCGGAGGGAATGCGCGCCGGGGCGTTCGGGTTTTCTACATCGCGTCTATTGCAGCACCGCACGGCGGAGGGCGAGCCGATCCCCTCTTATGGCGCGGCGCAGGAGGAACTTATGGAGATTGCTGACGCGTTGGCCGAAGTGGGCCGAGGGTGGATTCAGACCGTGGGTGATTTTGAAGATGCGATTGACGCGGAGTTCGAGTTGCGTCGCCAGTTGGCCAAACGCTCCGGTATGCCTCTGACGATGACGCTGCTACAGAAAGAGGCGCGGCCGGACGAATGGCGCGATTTGCTGGGCCGTATTGAAGAAGCCAACGCGGAAGGATTGAAAATCACGGCGCAAGTACGCGGCCGTCCGACCAGCGTTCTGCTGGGCTTCGAATTATCGATCAATCCGTTCAGCGCGTGCCCCAGCTGGGCGCAGGTGAAGGACTTGAATTTCGATGCACGGATGGCGGCATTGCATGATCCAGCGCTGCGTGCCCGTTTGGTCTCCGAACCTTGCGGGGATATCGTACGCAAGCGTCGCTTCCAGCAATGGGATCGCATCTTCCCCTTTGGCGATCCGCCGCAATACGAACCGGATCCGGAAACTAGCGTCGGCAAACAGGCGGAACGTCTGGGTGTCTCGCCAGCGGAACGAGCCTACGACCTGATGTTGGAGGAGGGAGGCCGCGCCATCCTCTACCGGCCAACAACGAACTACGCCAACGGCGATCTGGGGGTTGTGCATGAGATGCTGGATCACCCAGACACTTTGATCGGACTTGGTGACGGGGGCGCGCATGTGGGTGTGATGTGCGATGCGACAGATATGGCGCATACGATCAGCTACTGGACGAGGGATCGGACGCGCGGTCCAAAACACCGACTGGAAGACATGGTGCGCCGACTTTCATCGAACAATGCCGAGGCGATCGGCCTCACCGATCGCGGCCGGATCGAGGTGGGGTTGCGCGCGGACATCAACATCGTCGACTACGATGCGATGATCCTGCCGTCGCCGCAGGTCCATTACGATCTGCCTGCGGGCGGCAAGCGCCTGTTGCAACAGATGAGGGGCATAGACGCTACATTGCTGGCGGGGCAGCCCGTTTGGCGCAATGGCGAAGCGACCGGCGCCCTGCCGGGTCGCCTTCTGCGGAGTGGCACTTAGGCGAAAGCCAATGACGACCGGCCTGATATATCTGGGGAACGAGCTTATGCCTTTGGCGTGACTGCCTCAACTCTCGTTTCGAAATGCCCCATGTGCGCCGTCTTCCATTGGCGCGATGTCGAGTGCGCGGTGCAACCGGCCAAGCGCGATGAAGGCACCGGTCACGAGCCCGAGTTCAATAATTTCCGCATCGGTAAAAAGCGTGCGGAGATTTATCATGAACGCGTCGTCCATCGTGTCGTGCGCGACCGCCATCCGTTCCGCGAAATCTAGCGCTGCCGACTCACGGGGCGACTGCTTGGCCTCATCGGATAGTTTTTCGAAAAGCGTATCATACTCACCTGGCTCCCTTCCCGAGGGTGCGCGGCTGAGCTTTCAGCGCTGGCAGTCGTTTAGTTCGGCGACCCGCAGCCGGACCAATTCCTTCAGTGCGAACGGCAACAGGCCCTCGAATTTGGCAGGCAGATAGAAATCGAGAAAGCCCCTAAACAGGGATGGGTTGTGGCCGTAGACGCCGAACATCTCATCCCCGCCCGTCGCTTGCATCATTTCGCGAAGGTCGGGATCGTCGACCTCCTCCGCCGGGAGAACTTCAAGTCGCGCCATGGGTTCCTCCTAAACTATTGAAGAAATTGATCGGTCCTCACGCAGTGGCCCACTTTGACAGTTAGGGCGGGATGGGTCTCGGGTCCATCGGGGCGACATTCCAGCGGCCTTAACCGACCTTTCATCGTGGTTCGTTTGTCACAACGGTTCCCGCTTGTTAAACTATAGAACGTCATCAGTTGGGCGACAGGTCGCGCAATCGGCTTTTCAAATGTGGTGGTCGTCCAGGCGGGAGCGCGTCGGAGGGAACTCCGCTACCCTAATACGGGTGGATAAGAGCAAAAACTAAAACGCGTCATGAGGGCTAGAGTTCGTCGATCGCTAGATTGACGTTGGCTCCGTTAGTTCCGCCAAAACCAAATACCATTGTATGCGGTGAAGTTCGTCCTGTGGACGGAATTCGCACTGCACAAAATTCGGCTCTGCAGGACTAAAACCTTGTAGCTGTGGGGTCCGATGGCTGTGTCTCGCCAACATTCGGGCGAGTCCCAAGCTATCGAGCATGGAGGAGGAAACGTTAAAATGAGTCAGAAACCGGACGCGGTAGTAGTAGCCGAAGAGTACTACGATAGCTCGCCAGCAGTGGCGTTTTACAAGAATGTTTGGGGCGGAGAAGACATCCACATCGGTCTCTATCATTCAGAGGATGAAGACATTGGCGCGGCGAGCCGACGCACCGTCGTGAATATGGCGCAGCGCCTACTACCCCTGGGACAGGACTCGAATGTAATTGATTTGGGTGCAGGCTTTGGCGGGACAGCGCGTTATCTCGCGTCAAACTTCGGTTGCAACGTGACCTGCGTGAACGTGAGTGAGGCGCAGAACACGCTAAACCGTGAAATGAACAACGAATCCGGGCTCGCGGACAAGATCAAAGTCGTCCACGGAAGTTTCGAAGAAGTGCCGCAACCAGATGAATTCTACGATGTCGCTTGGTCGCAAGACGCCATATTGCATAGCGCCAATCGCGAGAGTGTACTGGACGAAGTCCAAAGGCTCTTAAAGCCGGAAGGCGAGTTTATCTTCACCGATCCGATGCAAAGCGAGAACTGCCCTCCCGAAGTCTTACAACCGATCTTGGATCGCATTCATCTTGAGACGCTTGGCTCGGTTGAGTTTTACAAGACCAATTTGGAGAACCGTGGATTTGCCGAGTTGGATACGATCGAGCGGCTCGATGATATGCGAACCCACTACGCTCGGGTTGAAGAAGAACTGCGTGAAAGCTATGACGAAATTTGCGAGCTATCGGGCACGGAATATGTCGAGAATATGCTGCGCGGCCTGGGCCACTGGGTCGATGGTGCGGATAGAGGGCACCTCGCATGGGGGATCATGCATTTTCAGAAAAATACCGGCGAGGCTGCTATTGCCGAAAGTTAATAAATTCGACCGGTAAACGGCGCTGAATTTAAAAAACAAGCGGGCCGTCCACGGGTTACCCCTCAAGGTGGGGCCTCCGCCTCACCCCTATGTTGGTTTCGGGCCAGTCGCGATTTCGCGGGCGCCGTCGGCGTGCGCGTCGTTGAATGCGGGCTCCGGGATGTCCTCTCCGAAATCTGCAATTGAATAGAACTAGTTTGGTCTGAATTAGCCGCCGCAATGGGTCTTCAGGAAAGTCCGTACCCGGTTGATCGTGCGCGCTTTCAACTCGGACGGTTCTTTCCACGGGAAGACCGTGATATCCGCGTTTGGCGCCAGCGAAGCGACGTCGACCGAGGCCTGATGCGGATGGGCGGGGGTGTCGTCCGGCAGCACGAGGATCGGTGTCTCGCAATTGCGCATGAAGTCGCGTGACACGCTGTAGAGAAAGTCGGGATTCACCCGGTAGAGGTTATGCAGGTATTGGTCGACCATGTCCTGGGTAAGGTCGGGCCGTCCGGGGAGCAGTTCCGGTGCCCAAGTACCCTTACCGGAGCGGTACATGACGTCGTGGTCTTCCTCGTAATGCCCGACGGTCTGGCAAAAGACCGCGGCGCGAACCCGATCCGGCGCTTGCTCGAGCAGCTTGCCGGCGAAGCAACCGCCGATGCAAAAACCCATGAAGGCGAATTCCCCGATGCCCAGGTGATCCATCAGGCCCAGCTGATCCGCGGCGAAGCCGCCCCACGGATCGTCGATTGCTAGCGGCCCCGTGCTCTCGCCGCCATTGGCATTGCGCTGGTCCATGGTGATGCAGCGGAAGTCGCCCTTGAACTCCTCCATCGAGTTGATGACGGAGTTGGGCCAGTAACTGAGCCGGGAATTGAGGCCGCCCCCCGGCGTCACTAGCAGCGGAAAGCCGCTACCGACCTCCTCGTAGCGGATGCGGACGTCGCCGTTCTCGTAAATCGGCATGATTGTCTCCTTCTCGTTCGGTTCGTGTTTTTTGAGGACGCAGTGTAGATGCGTTGCTTGATTAATGAGCTGATCAAATCCACCACTGGCTCAAGCCGTGTGATCGACAGGCTATGTTGGTTTGATATCCTTTTACGCAGCGAGGCGTAATCCGGCGAAGGCCCATGGCCTCGTAGTAGGAATTGAACAGGTAGCCGAACGAGGGATCGAAGACGCGGTAGTCATTATGATGGGCGCGCAGGATGAACGTCTCGAAGAACCAGGTGGTGTGTCCCAGATGCCATTTGGTCGGGCTCGCGTCCGGCATCGACTGCACTTGCTGGTCTTCTGGCGAGAGCGGTGCTGCGAGGCTCTCGCTTCGGGCCCGGACATCCTTATAACGGCGGGTATAGGCGCTGCCGGAATTAGGCAGATAAGCTTGTGAGACAGTCGCGGTCATACCGTTTTCCTTCTCTTCACTGTCGGCAAGCAGTCAGGTAAGACGATGGGCACCTGCGCGAGCGTGCCAGCCCCTCAAGATTCAGGTTAGAGAGTGCTAATTTGTTCGGCAAGAGGCGGCCCGGGGTTTCTTCGCATCGTCGCTGTGACACAGCCCGGCTAGGCCTCGTCATTCGACAAGCTCAGGATGACGTGCGTGTGGAATGTAATATCACAGCAAACGCGTCATCCTGAGCTTGTCGAAGGATGTGTTGGTCGGAATGATGGATTGCCTCAACTCATATGAGCGATCATCCGCGCCGTGACCGGGTCGTCTGCCCGGTCCATTGTGTCGACGATGGTGAAGTGGTTGAGCCCCGGTAATTCGGTATACTCAACGCTCGATAGTTTGCCCGTCCAATCGGCGGCGAAATCTTTCGATTGCCGGACGAATTCGTCCAGCTCACTGAGCCCGACGATGACACTGAGCGGCACGTCGACGATGGGTGTCATGAACATCGGACTCAAACTCCGCGCGGACGCAGCATCGAGACGGATATCCGCGTTCGTCGACAGGTGCGGGATCGGATCGAGATCGTAGACGCCGCTGATCGCGGTGACGCTTTTGATCGGATCGGCGGGTAAATCCGACCCGAAGGCTTTCCAATCCGTTGCCATCATCATGACCGCGAGATGTGCACCGGCAGAATGGCCGGAAAGATGCAGCTTGTCGGGGTCGCCGCCTAATTCCGCCGCATTGCGATAGAGCCATGCGGTCGCTTCTCGGGTCTGTTGGACGATGGCCTCGACGCTGACCGTTGGGCACAGTCCGTAATTTACCGAAGCGACGATGGCGCCCGCGTCAACCAGGGGCTCACAGACGTAGCTGAAATCCGCTTTGTCCAAGGCCCGCCAATAGCCGCCATGGATAAAGGCGTGCACAGCGCCGCTCGGATTCTCCGGGATGAAAATATCGAGCGCTTCGAGATCATTCGGGCCGTAGGAGACATCCAGGCGGGAATTGGCGCGGACGCGATAGTCGCGGCTGCGTTGGTCCCAGCTGGAGAACATACCTTCGCAGTCAGGCACATGGCCGCGATTGTCATAGGCTTTTTCCAGTTCTGCCTGGTTAAAACCTTGATAGAGAATGTCGCTCATCATCGCCCCGCTGCGTAGCCCTGCATACCGCGGGCATTAGAACCTGCTTTCAAAATCTCACCATCTTTACCGACAGCGCATAGCCTGCCTTCGGACCACAGCTCGCCAACCTCGACCTTGTGGCCGCGCTTGCGCAACCCATCCACCGTTTCTTCCGGCGTGCGGCCTTCGACAACCAGGCGTCCCGGTTGCGCGCCGCGTGGATAGAAAGAGCTGACGAAATGCTCGGAATGGAACGATGGCGTGTCGATGGCTTCCTGCAGGTTCCGGCCATAGACCGCGTGGCGAAGGAAGAAGATACTTTGCCATTGATCTTGTTGATCGCCGCCGGGCGTGCCGAAAGCTACGGCGGGCTTGCCGTCGCGGAGCGCCATGGTCGGTGATAAGGTGGTGCGCGGACGCTTGCCGGGCTCCAGGCTCATCGGCTGACCTTCGTCGAGCCAGAACATTTGCGCGCGCGAGTTCAGCTGAAAGCCCAACGCCGGAATGGTCGGCGACGATTGCAGCCAACCGCCGGACGGCATGCAGGCGACCATGTTGCCTTCCTTGTCGACGACGTCGATGTGGCACGTGTCGCCCTTTACCTGACCGAGTGCGCCCACCGTGGGTTCGCCCGCGCCGGCGGCACCCTTGCCCCCTCGCGGGACGCCGATGCCGGCCGCGCGGTTGATGGCGGCTTGGTAGTCGACTTCGCAGCCGAAACTGTCGATCCGACCATGGCGCAATTCCATCGAAGCGTCGTTGCCGACCAATTTGCGGCGCTCATCGTTATAGGCGTCGGAGAGGAGCTGTTCGAGTGGGACGTCGACGAAATCCGGATCGCCGTAGAAGGCGTCGCGGTCGGCGAAAGCCAGCTTGATTGCCTCCGTGACCGTGTGGACGAATTCCGTACCAGTCGGGTCCATCGAGGCGAGGTCGAACCCCTTCAACAACGCCAATGCTTGCAAGTGGGCCGGGCCTTGCGACCACACACCCGGCTTTACGACTGTGTAGCCGTTGAATTCATATGTGGCGGGTGTGTCGTAAGTAGCGCGCCAGCGGGCCATATCCTCGCCGGTCAGCACCGCTTTGTGACGCTCTCCGGAGACATCCATGACTTCGGTTTCCCGGCAGAATTTGTCGATCTCCTCGGCAACGAACCCTTGATGCCAGGCGATCCGGGCCGCGTCGATTTGCGCCACGCGGTCTCCGCCGGCCGCTTTGGCTTCGTCGAGCAAGCGCCGCCAAGTGCGTGCGAGTGGTTTGTTGGCGTAAATGCTGCCGGGCTTCGGCGGGGCACCATTGACCAGCCATTGCTCGGCGGATGTCGGCCATTCGTCGCGGAACAATTCAGCGACGGTCGCGACAGTATCTGTCCAGCGGGGTACGACCGGCACACCGCTTTCGGCATAGCCGATGGCAATCTCGAACACGTCCTCAATTTTCTTGGTGCCGTGGTCGCGCAACATGATCATCCAGGCATCGAAGGCACCAGGAATGACCGTGGCCAGCATTCCGGTGCCGGGGATCAGGTTCAATCCCTCGCTCTTATAATGCTCGATGGTCGCACCCGCGGGTGCCCCGCCCTGGCCGCAGACAATCTGCGTCTGTCCGGTTTTGGCGCTATGGATGATCGCGGGCATGTCGCCGCCTGGGCCGTTCAGGTGTGGCTCACAGACCTGCAGCATCATGCCGCCGGCAACCGCTGCATCGAATGCGTTGCCGCCTTGCTCCAGCATCGCCATGGCGGCGGCAGAAGTTAGCCAGTGGGTGGAGGACACCATGCCGAAGGTGCCGAGAAGCTCGGGTCGGGTCGTGAACATTTGCAACTGCTCCCTGGAACGATTTGCGAGGGATATTAGCGTGCTAGGCTTCACCGCTCCAGTCGCGTACCGGTGGCACCGGCACGCCGACATTCTCGCGCAAGGTGCTCCCCGCATAATCCTTGTGATAGAGGCCGCGGTGTTGCAATTCGGGGACGACGTGATTGACGATATCCTCGTAGGAACCCGGGACATAGCTCGCCGCGAAGACGAAACCGTCGCAAGCACGCTCGACGAACCATTCCTCGAGTTTGTCGGCCACTTCCTTGGGGCCGCCAACGATCGGGTCACGCGGCCGCCCACGTTGGCTGTGCGTGATGAAGTCACGCACGGTCGGGTTCGGCGAGCCACTCAACTGGACGACCCGATCGCGGATTGTCTGGAGCCCCTGGATGCTCGCTAACTCATCATCGGTGAAGGCTTCGTCCATGTCTTTTGTCGCGAAGTCGAAGTTGAGTACTTCGGACAAAAGCGACAAGGCGTCGCCTTCAGTCGGTAATTTATCGATCAGCGCATATTTGTCCTCTGCCTCCGACTTTGTTGCCGCCGCGACTGTGTAAATCGCTGGAGTGATTTTAACATGCTCCGGGTCGCGCCCACCCTTGGCGACGTCGGCCTTAAAGGCGGCGTATTCTTTTTTGCCAATTTCGATATTTGGATAGTTGAGAAATATCAGATCACCCCAACGGGCGCCGAACCGCTTACCACGCCCGCTTTGACCTGCTTGGATGATCATCGGATGCCCTTGCGGCGAGCGAGGTACGGTGAAAGGTCCGCGCGATTTGAAAAACTCACCGTTGTGATCCAGGCGATGAACTTTTTTCGGGTGTGCAAAACGACCGGTCGACTTGTCTTGGAGGATCGCGTCGTCCTCCCAGGCATCCCAATGGCCATGCACGACGTCCATGAATTCGTCCGCCCGGTCATAGCGGAGATCGTGAGCGACCACCTCGTCACGGCCCATGTTCTGTGCTTCGCCGTCATTCAACGAGGTGACGACGTTCCAGGCAGCTCGCCCATTGGTCATTAGATCTAGTGTGGAGAAGACCCGCGCGACATGGAACGGCTCGTAGTAACTGGTCGAATAGGTGGCGCCGAGACCCAGGCGGCTGGTCGCCATACCCATCACGGTAAGCACCGTGACCGGATCCATCTTCACACAGCGGATGCCGTGCTCGACCGTATGCTCGTGGTTTCGTCCATACATATCGGGCATGGAGAGGCGGTCGTCGAAGAAGCCGAGATGAAATTTACCTTCCTCCAGCACGCGCCCGAGATGGCGATAATAGTCCGGAGACCAGGTGTCGCCTCGGGAGTCGGGATGGCGCCAGGAACTAGCTAGATTTGTGCAGTTTTGGGCTTGAAGGAAAGCGACAAATGTCATCTGGCGCATGCTGGTCTCCCATTTAAATTCAACGGTAACAAAAAAAATTGAAGCGACCCACAGGACCGGCAAGGGAGTGTCCTGCAACATAGCGTCGCACCATCTGATTTACTGACCGCGCTTGACGCATACTATCGATCACACCAACTCAAAGTGACACAGTCTTGGGAAACTAAAATGACCATACCTTTCGTGCGGGAAGTTGAATTTGAATACGGCGCTGTCGATCAAGTAAGTCCGATGATCCGCCGCGTGATTTGCAACAATCCGGGTGGGTTCACGTTTCATGGCACGGGCACCTATATTATCGGCCGCGGCGAAGTGGCTGTGGTCGATCCGGGCCCGCTCGACGACGCGCATATTGCGGCCTTGGAAAAGGCGGTCGAGGGCGAGACGGTCAGCCATATTTTGATTACGCATACGCACCGGGATCATTCACCGGCAGCGGCGCCATTCAAAAAATCCACCGGCGCGCCGACTTACGGCTATGGTCCGCATGGCGGCGACAGGGGCGGTCCGGTTGTGGAGGAAGGCGGCGACTACGAATTCGTGCCCGACCATGTCATTAAAGACGGCGATATGATCGAAGGGAACGGTTGGACCGTCGAGGCTATCCATACGCCGGGTCATACGTCGAACCATATTTGTTTTGCGCTACGTGAGGAGAACGCGATCTTCAGCGGTGATCACGTCATGGGATGGTCGACATCAGTGATCTCCCCGCCGGACGGAAACATGGCGGATTATATGTCGTCGCTGCGAAAAATGCTGACCCGCAACGAGGAAATCTACTGGCCGACCCACGGTCCTGCCATCACTGAGCCAAAACCCCATGTGGAGGCCTTCATGGCCCATCGTGCCGGGCGAGAGGACGCAATCCTCGAATGTATCCGCGATGGACGGACGACGATCCCTGCCATGGTGGAAGTTATGTATGCGGAGGTTGATCCGCGTTTGCATCGCGCCGCTGGGCGCTCGGTCTTTGCGCATCTCCTGCATATGGTGGAGACCGGCCGAGTGCTAACAGCAGGAAAACCGTCGCCGGACGGCGAGTTCGCCCTGCCGTAAGATTGACGATTGTTGGAGCTAATCGGCGTCCGTTTCCTGCGCTTAGTTAAGGTGTGGCTTGGCGACGTGGATAACGAGCCACCAAACAATGCAGATAATCGCGCCGATGGCGATCGGCCAACGGAGGCCCGTGAAGTCCGACATCCATCCCATTGCGATGACACCAACGCCGGGAGCCGCTCTATAGATAGCTCCGTATATTTTCGAGGACGCGGCCGCGAATATCGTCCGGGACTGATCATTGTATCACTGCCACGGTTCCGATCGTCGAGGCGGTGAAGGTGAATGTGGCCATTGTCGCAAGGCCAACAGCTATCCAAAAATTAGGCGCTACACTGAGTGCCAAAGTGGCGACGCCAAATAGTAGAATATGTCCGATAATGGTGGCAAAAGTGCAGCGGGAATCGGGCCGGTGCGTTATCCAAAGAAACGCGGCAATAGTACCCGCACCGACCGCGCCCGCCAGCCATGAAAATTCATTCGCACCTTATCCCGAAAATATTATTGGCGAGGCCAGGGAGGAGTATGAAAATCGGTCGGTCAAACACGGACAACAAAACGATCAGATGAGCGGACCGACCACCGGGTGCAACGTTGTGAATCTCACGCCGATTGAGAACTCATGCCGGGAACTTCTCCATTCGATCAGATTGCGGAATTTATCGACAATTCGCAGAAAGAGTAAGACGATGATCATCAAGCCATAGAGCGCCGCGGTGGCGAGAAAGGCGAGTGATGCCTCTCCGAATGCCAAATTGGGGTCGGCCATAAGGGGTCCCGCAAATCGCGCGGCATGTGCATTGATCGACATTAAAGTGACGGCTTTCGTAATTTGCGATTTTGAGACGAGAGTTGTCGCCAGCGATATGCGAACCGGTTGTTTAATGCCTGCAATCAGGCCGCTGATAACGGCGAAAGAGAGAAGCCTATATTGATCGATATGACTATCCGAAATGGAGCTCGCCAAGATGAATACCAGAGCCACATTGCTCGTTTGGCACAGTAGCGTGAGGCGTTTTGCGGTTTAACGATCCGCCAAAATACCCGCGACCAGACCAAGTGTGATACTCGGTAAACGGTCCGTCGTCGTAATAAGGCCCAGCCATAATCCCGAGAGGGTCATTTCCTAAGCGAGCCACGCACTGTCAACCGCGAGCGAGCCCGTTCAGTAGAGGGCAAAGTTTCGGCCCAACCACTGTGGTTGCATTTTTTCCAAGGATGTTCGTGATTCACTCATATAATGCGGCAATGAGATTTCGATAATTCTAAAACGCGTGTTAACCAATCCGCAATCTAGATTCGAGATTAAATGAATTGGACGTTCCGCCTTCACCGTTGACCTGCACCGCGCCATGGACGAAAACTTAGCCTCCATTTGGGAGGGCCTAATGTGAGTGCGGCACCAGAATCGATAAAATTATCCGACTACCGTCCACCCGATTTTTTGGTGGACCGAATCGA
>CAJWTF010000013.1 GCA_913046825.1 uncultured Rickettsiales bacterium
CTTCCTCGAACACCACTTGGCCCGGATCGAATTTCCCACGATCACTGGTAAATGCAAGCAGCCTCACGCATGTCGGGTCGATCTTCGCAAATAACGGAATGCGATGCAGGAGTTCGACGCCTTCGACGATGCTCATATTAATTCCGATTCCGGTCTGGCCGCTTTGAGTAGATTTTTTTAAAGGTTCCGGCACGCCCACTCAATTCTTCATACGGGCCTTGTTCGGCAACTCGACCGTCTTGCATGACCAAGACATGTTCGAAATGCCGCGATGCCACAACCTAATTCATCAACCAAATCACGCCGCGGCCTTCGCAATCGGCCGGCACGGTACTTATCGCTCGGTCATGGGTCTGTATATCGAGCCCTTCGGTTGCTTCATTAATGATGGTGAGATGGCTACGTTTGAGCAAGGCGCGTGCGATTGCCAGCATCTGACGCTGCAAATTGGTCAGCCGTGCCACCAAACAAAAAGGAGGCCCTTGGTCGATTGGATATGAACGCATCGCCTCTGCAATCCGAGAGGCGGACTGGGTCATAGTCGTGAATCCCAAAGATATGCCTTGGCTGAAAATATTGCGGGGGAATCGCGCCGGTCTGCATTTTACCACACCGTTCATCGATACGCTGGCAACCCCGGACCCAACCAAAAAAACTCGACACCGATCTGCGCTCGCTGAACAGTATGATTTGGGCCCCGACATTGCCTGGTTCTTCACTGCGGCGATGATGCGAGATGGCGCCAAGACGGCGTCCTTGCGGTGTCTCGTAGAGGCATTCCGCGAACGGCCGAACTGCTGGTTTCATTCGTTGATCGCAGGCGACGGGCCCACCTAGACTGAGATAGAAGCCTATTTTGCCGACGATCTGCGCAGGACATTTCTCGGCCTGTGCAGTGCCCGCCAATTGGCTGACGTTTCCGCCGCCGCAGATATATTTATCTGGCCCGCCATCCGGATGGATACAGCATGGCTCTTTTGGAAGCAAAGGCGGCCTGCCTAAAGGTCGTCGCTGGCTACACTCTGGGCGTTGCCACCATTATATCAGACGGAGAAACCGGCATTCTTAGACCGCAAGGGGACGGGCAGGCTTTCGCGGCTGCGTTGCATAGGCTATTGCACGATGCGCAAATGCGCGAAACCATGGACGACGCGGCCAATCGAAACGCACTTCAATAACACTCCATAGAGCGAGCAATGACGGAATTAGCAGAAATATTCGAAGCCCTGGATAAGAGCCACTCAGCATGACCCTCATCGCGCTCATCCGCCATGCGGCGACTGGCTGGAACGAAGGCGGTCGCGTGCAAAGTACGACCGACGTACCGCTCAGTGTTAACGGCCGCGAGACCGTCCGCACTTGGCGGGTACCACCCCACATCGAGGAATTCGATTGGATATCAAGCCCACTTTCGCGTGCGGTTGAGACCGCCGAAATTCTTTACGGCACACCGCCGAGCCGCACCGACGCGCGTCTGATTGAGATGGATTGGGCGGTCTGGGAAGGTATGACCATCACCGAACTCAAGGCTGAAATAGGCAATCCTGGCGAGGCATGGCGGGCGGGCGGGCTAGATTTCAAGGCGCCCGGCGGCGAAAGCCAACGCGAAGTGCAAGACCGTTTGCTCGCCGTCTTTCGGGAATTGGCGGATGCGGGCAGGCCCACCGTCATTGTATGTCATCGGGGCGTCGTTCGGGCGACCTATTCCTTGGCCGCCGAATGGGATCAAACGACACCTTGGCCGGACACACTGGCCGATGACTGTACTCACCTATTTCGCCTGCAGGCGGACGGGCACCCGGAAGTAGTGGAACTAAATGTATCGCTGACATCCGGCTGAGCCGAAATGCCACGCGTCCTCTATTACGTTCAGCATCTTTGGGGATTGGTACACGACCGGCGCGCGACGGCGGTTTGTGAGTTCGTGAGCGAAGAACCTAATATTGTTCTGAAGCCCCTCCGCCCTGACTTCCCCGGCGTGCACGGCCGGGCAGATGCCTCGATTAGTCAGGCCGGATACAACACGGCAATGGATGTCGTAACCTGCGGGGTACCGGCGGTCATGGTGCCATATCAAGGGATGGGACAGGCGGAACAATGCCTGCGAGCCGAACCCCTAGCAGATTTAGATCGGGTCGCTTCAGGATCAAAATAGAACGTATCCGGCAAAACTCTTCTCGCGGCGTTTAAAGAAGCGGGATGCGGTAAAAGCAGACTGACCGGAAAACTGCACTTGAATGGCGCCGCGGAAACGGCGGACATTCCTGATAACCCACTGAAAACTATGATTTCCACCAAATAGCGGATATAAGATCCGCATGTCGGACAATCCAACAAACCCAGATCCATGGATTAAGCTCGAGGTGGAACTAGACGCTTGGGCAACCGCCAAGCGGGAAGCCTTGCTCTGGTGGCGCGACGATGATGCGACTACGCCGAGCCCCCAACTGACGCAATTGTTAGACATGGCGTCCGGCACCCCCATCTCCATTGCAGCCATACCAGCTTTGGCGACCGGTGCATTGGCGGAGATGTTGGCAAGCTACTCCGGCGTCAGTGCATTGCCGCATGGGTATTCACACCAAAACCACGCGCCGTCCGGGGAGAAGAAATCGGAATTCGGACCGCACCGGCCCTTTGATGTTATGGTCGCCGAAATCGATCAGGGATGGCAGCGCCTAAATACCTTGATGCCGCACACCGCGTCCGCAGTCTTCGTTCCCCCCTGGAATCGCATTGACAATTCCCTTGCAGAACAGCTTGAGCGAATTGGTTTACGGGCAGTTTCGACCTTCGGCCCGAGCAATCCTCGCAAACAATTCAACCAGCTCAACGTTCACGTCGACATCATTGATTGGCGAGGATCACGGAATTTTGTCAGCGATGAGCTTGCGATTGTCGCGATTATTAACCATCTGACCTCCCAAAGACTGGCAAACAAAATAACACCTGAGGCGACCGGTTTGATGACCCACCATCTAAATCAAGATCCTGCCTCTTGGCGCTTCATCGAACGACTGCTAGAGGTGACGAAGAAACATCCGGCGGCACGATGGATTTCCGTCGAGGACCTTTTGGAGAAAATACGATGACCAGCTTCCGCTACCCGGTAGCGTCCTTAAGGGGCGATTATATCCAAGCGGGCGTGGGCACGATCATCACCGGCGCATTGATGATTAGTGCATTTTCGACCCCTGTCATGTTCTTCTTTATCGGACCGCTCTTTGCCTTATTTGCTGGGTTTGGTGTCAAAACATGGTCGAAACATTTGACCATGATCGAAATCGAACCGGATGGCCTCAAAATCTACGGATTACGCCGTCGCCGTGTGGATTGGAGCAGTGTCACAGGCGCTAAATTGCGTTTTTTTACCATTAAGCGAGACCGCGATGCCGGTTGGATGGAGCTCACGCTTTTAACCAATTCGAGGAAGATCAAAATCGAATCTACCATCGATGGATTTAACGAGATCGCCGAAGCCGTCGCCCGCATCGTCGAGAGTAAAGACATCAAGATTGACGAGACGAGCGTCGAGAATTTCAATGCGATTGGTATTCAAACAAAATCTCCGGGCCTACCGGAAGCCGCAAAAAAGTTCGACAAGATCAAACCGTGGCAAGACGATATGAAAATGTAGCCAGAATTAATTCAGCTTAAACGTTTCATACATTGAACGTGTTGATTTTGAATTTTTCCTTAAAGGGGCCTTTTTGTCGAAAGGTTCGATCTCTGATTTTAGTCGGACTACCTAATCTTGCTGCGTCTTCGGCGCAGGCGATCACATATTCCGGATCACCAATCCTCACAAAACGAGTCAAGGCGGGTGAAATTAAGCCCGTAGCGGAGCGTCTACCAAAACAGCCGTTGTTTGTCCGTTTCAAAGGAAGCAAAAAGGTTCCGGCCTATACGGCGGCTCTCTCGGCATTCACCAACCCGGTGCGTTTTGGTTCGTCCCGGATACCGGCTCGCTCTAGAGCGAGCTATATATCGACGGGCTCGGGCATCGCCGGCGCTTCCATGCCCAAGGCTTCTTTGTAAATCTCAAGTAAGGCTTCTTGTTCCTTACGGTCATCAGATTCCATTTTCCGTAATCGCACGATTTGGCGCATGACTTTCGGATCGAATCCAGTTGCTTTGGCTTCCGCATACACTTCACGAACATCGACGGAAATCGTCTCTTTTTCTTCTTCCAGGCGTTCGATCCGCTCAATTAGTGAACGCAAACGATCGCCCGCAACGCCGCCGACTTCCGACATATCAATATCTCCCAAAGCAAGGTGGTCTAAAATAAGGTCGCGCAATTTAGCGCCCACTTACCGCTGTCTCAAGCGTAGAGGTTACGAGGTCGACATTGAGCCTAAACTTGGATAAAGAGCAACCATATCCCACACGGTGGTACGTCACGTAAGCAGGACCCAATGGAAAACATGACCACAACCGCGCTTCTTAATGTACTGCCCGATCCAGTACTCCTGATCGATGCGGAAAAACAGATCTTGGCAGCAAATATCGCAGCCAAAAATCTCCTCGGTGACCAGATAGAAGGCCGCACGCTGACCTTGGCGTTGCGCCATCCCGATATTCTTGACGCCGTCGATGATGTGTTAAACGGCGCGGAGCGGCGCCAAATACGCATATCACTGCTTCATTCGGTCCGTCTCAGCTTTGACATTCAAATCGCGTCCTTGACTAGGACCACGCAATACGAAGCAGACACCGTTTTGATCATGCATGACATGACAGCAGAGCGTAACGCCGAGAAAATGCGTGCCGACTTCGTCGCCAATGTCAGCCACGAACTCCGGTCACCGCTCGCTTCCTTGGTTGGTTTCATCGAAACACTACGCGGGACAGCGCGCGACGATGAAGCCGCAAGAGATCGCTTCCTCAAAATCATGGATGACGAATCAAGGCGCATGTCGCGCCTGATTGACGATCTGCTCTCCCTCTCACGAGTGGAAGCCAACGAGCATATCTTGCCGGAAGGTAAGGTGGACATCGGACCATTGCTTGCCGAGATCGTCGATACATTCGCCATACGTGCATCTGTAAGAAAAATCACGATCGAACTACCAGAAAATAACGCGCACGTTTTAGCCATCGGGGATCGCGACGAACTCACGGAAGTTTTTCACAACTTGATCGACAACGCAGTGAAATATTGCCCTGAAAACACCCGGGTCAGGATCAACGTGGAAGAAGTCGGCCGCATCCCGGACCTCGGCGGTACCGGGGTCGTCGTGACCGTCTCCGACGACGGCAACGGTATCCCAACTGAGCATCTGCCCCGACTCACAGAGCGATTCTACCGTGTGGATAAAGGGCGGTCCCGTACGATGGGCGGCACGGGTCTAGGTCTCGCTATCGTAAAGCATATCGTAAATAGGCATCGTGGCCGTCTCACCATTGACAGCACGATTGAAAAGGGCACTGAATGCAAGGTTTTCCTACCGAGTAGTCCAAAAGTTACAAATTCTGAGATGCTGTCATAAAACTGAAACTTATTCGTCATAAAACTGCGTCTCTGACTGCATATCGTCACGCCATCTCGCGGGATTGCCCGCGGTGGTTTATCTTTTTGCAGGAGCAAAACTTTATGATACGGAAGACTCTAGGCTTTGCAGCCCTCGCCGCCTTCGCGATGACCGGTGTGGCCGAGGCACGCGACCAAATCAACATTGTCGGTTCTTCGACCGTTTACCCATTCGCGACCGTCGTCGCGGAACAATTCGGCAAAACCAGCGGCTTCAAAACACCAAAGATCGAATCAACTGGTTCAGGCGGCGGTCTCAAGCTGTTCTGTGCCGGCGTCGGTGTGGAACATCCTGATGTTACGAACGCATCGCGCCGGATCAAAAAATCCGAAGTCGAGAAATGCACCAAGAATGGAATCAAGGAAATTGTCGAAATCAAGATCGGTTATGACGGTATCGTTTTCGCAAATTCAAAAAAATCGGACCAAATGAAGCTCTCCTTGAAGCAGATGTTTCTGGCTCTCGCCAAACAGGTCCCGGAGGGCAACAAGGACGGCGGAAAGTTAATCGCGAACCCAAACAAGACTTGGAAAGACGTAGACGCTTCGCTGCCGAACATCAGGATCGAAGTCTTGGGCCCACCACCGACCTCCGGCACACGCGACGCTTTTAACGAACTCGCGATCGAAGGCGGTTGCAAGACGTTCCCAACACTTAAAGCTATGAAGAAGAAGGATAAGAAAAAATATAAAGCTCTCTGCCGAGGTATCCGCGAGGATGGCGGTTATATCGAAGCGGGCGAGAACGACAATTTAATCGTACAGAAACTCGAAGCGAACCCGAACGCCTTCGGTGTATTCGGCTATAGCTTCCTTGATCAGAACGCCGACAAGATCCAAGGCAGCCTGATCAATGGTGTGGCACCTGAGTTCGAAAACATTGCGGCTCAAAAATATCCGGTATCGCGCGCGCTGTACTTCTACGTAAAGAAAGCGCATGTCGGCACAATCCCAGGCATCAAAGAATATGTCGCTGAGTTCACCAGCGACAAAGCTTGGAGCGGCGATGGGTATCTCGCCGATCGCGGATTGATCCCAATGCCCAGTGCGGAGCGGAAGAAGTTCCGAACCGACGGATCGTCGCTAAACAATCTGTCGATGTAAGAACTTTTGAGAAGACGGCCGGAACATTCCGGCCGTCTCACTCTGACTACCAAATTCAAAACATCAGCTGATCTGTAATAAATGCAAACCTACGTCGTCTTCATCGTCCTGCTGGTCCTAACCTATTTCGGCTTTCGCCTCGGTCGGAACCGAGCTGTTGCAGCCAGCTGCGGTGAACTCAACAAATTGCATTCATTACCCTCTTATCATGGTTTATACGTGGCCATTTGGTGCGGCATTCCCTCAACTTTCCTGGTGGCGCTGTGGGTTGCGCTAGAGCCAGCCATCATCACCAGCCTTGTCGTTTCCGAACTTCCGACACATTTGCAGAGCGTTCCTGACGCGCGAATGAATCTGTTACTGAATGACATTCGAAATATTGCCACCGGAAACATCGTCAGCAGCGATCCAAATCCAGCCATCCACGCCGCAGCAGAGCGCTACAATGCGTTCGTAGCGACCAGTTCCGCCGCTAAATTTGTCCTCGCTCTTTGTCTAGGCATTGCCGGAATTGTGGTCGGCCAGCGCTTCATTGCCACCAACTTTCGGGCCCGCAATACAGTTGAGCGCGTGGCAATGTTCTTCCTAGTTACGGCTTCCACCGTGGCTATTCTGACAACAATCGGGATTGTACTTTCACTTCTATTTGAGGCCTTCCGCTTTTTCGAAAAAGTATCCCCAATCGAGTTTTTATTCGGCCTCGAATGGAGCCCACAAATTGCTCTGCGTGAAGATCAAGTCGCATCCGACGGCGCGTTTGGGGCCGTGCCGATCTTTGCAGGCACCGCCTTAATCAGCGCAATTGCTATGTTCGTTGCCGTTCCGATCGGATTGATGACTGCCATTTACTTGGCGGAATACGCCAATTCCAAATTCCGGGCCATTGCCAAGCCTTTACTAGAAATCCTCGCGGGTATCCCGACGGTCGTCTACGGATTTTTTGCTGCTCTCACGGTTGCACCACTCCTACGCGAGAGCGGAGGAATTTTAGGTTTGTCCGTTTCCTCAGAAAGCGCCCTCGCTGCGGGTGCCGTTATGGGTATCATGATTATTCCCTTTATCTCGTCTCTGTCCGACGATGTCATCACAGCGGTGCCCCAATCAATGCGGGAAGGGTCCTTGGGCTTAGGCGCTACACACTCCGAAACCATCATTCGCGTCATTCTACCAGCGGCTCTCCCTGGAATCGTCGGCAGTGTATTGCTCGCGGTCTCCCGTGCTATTGGCGAGACAATGATTGTCGTCATGGCCGCAGGTCTGGCGGCGAATTTAACAGCCAACCCCTTCGAGGCGGTCACCACGGTGACCGTGCAAATCGTTACGCTTCTGGTTGGCGATCAAGAATTCGACAGCGCAAAAACCCTTGCCGCGTTCGCACTCGGCCTCGTGCTGTTTGTTGTCACTCTTTTCCTAAATATCCTTGCACTTCGGGTCGTGCAAAAATACCGAGAAAAATATGACTGATATGACAGCCAAAGTACCTGGCGCAACGAATAGACCGACTGGTGAGATTGTCCGGAGTAGTTTGAAACGGCGCTACGCCGCGGAACGACGGTTTAAGTTTTTCGGCCTACTTGCGGTTTGCTTGGCCTTGGCATTCCTCGCGATTATGCTCGGTAATATTGTTTACAAAGGCCATTCGGCCTTTATCCAAACAAACATTGAACTCCGGGTTCATCTGGATGAATCCATAATCGATCCGCAAGGACATCGCGATCCAAAAACTCTCATCAAGGCCGATTACGGCGGTTTGATAAAGGCCAGTCTGCGCAAAATTTTCCCCAATGTTAGAAAGCGGCGGGACAAAAAAGCTCTCTATAAGTTGGTCAGTGGTGGTGCGGCATTTGAGCTTTACCAACTCATTCGCGACGACCCCTCGTTGATCGGACAGACAGTGGCGATCTCGCTAACCGCATCTGCTGATATCGACATCCTTAATAAGGGCAACGTCGATGTTAACCTCCCCGAAAGCGAGCGCCGCGTAAAAGACAATGAAATACGTTGGTTCGCATCCCTTCAGGCCTCCGGAGCTATTTCGACAAACTTCAACACCCAATTCTTTACCGCCGGTGATAGCCGTGATCCCGAACAGGCTGGCGTCCTTGGTGCTGTTGTGGGATCGACGCTCACCTTAATCATTACATTGCTGCTGTCATTTCCATTAGGCGTTATGGCGGCGGTTTACCTTGAAGAATTCGCACCAAAGAACCGATGGACCGAGGTTATCGAAGTCAACATCAACAACCTGGCGGCGGTTCCTTCCATTGTCTTCGGTCTTCTCGGCCTCGCAGTCTTCCTGAATTTTTTTGGACTGCCCCGCTCAGCACCTCTTGTTGGCGGCTTGGTTCTAGCCTTAATGACTTTGCCTACAATCATCATCGCATCTCGGGCGGCCCTCAAATCGGTGCCACCTTC
The DNA here is from genome assembly GCA_913046825.1 of uncultured Rickettsiales bacterium. The sequence goes on from CAJWTF010000013.1 coordinate 9,053, forward strand.
CATCCGGGAAGCGGCCTTTGGCGTTGGTGCAAGTCGGCTACAAACTGTTATCGACCATGTCATACCCTTGGCAATGCCCGGAATGTTAACCGGTACCATTATCGGTATGGCGAGGGCTCTTGGCGAAAGCGCTCCATTACTCATGATCGGTATGGTCGCCTTTATCGTCGACGTACCGCATGGTCCAACTGACCCGGCAACGGCCTTGCCGGTTCAAGTCTACCTGTGGGCCGATAGCCCAGAGCGAGCATTTGTCGAGCGAACATCTGCGGCGATTATGGTTCTCCTCGGATTCCTAGTATGTATGAATTTGGCCGCACAAATCCTGCGGCAAAAATTTGAAAGGCGTTGGTAATGTCCAAATTGACACAACCAATTTTACAAGACCTGAATATCACTGCGACAGATACACCACCTAATACGAAGATTTCGGCACGTGGTGTTGATGTCTTCTATGGCGCGAAACAAGCTCTATTCGGAATAGACCTCGACGTCGCAAGCCGAATGGTAACCTCGCTTATTGGTCCATCCGGCTGTGGCAAATCTACTTTCATTCGTTGCCTCAACCGTATGAACGACGTTATTGACGGATGTCGGGTCGAAGGGAAAATTCTATTGGACGAGAACGACATCTACGGACGCTCTGTGGATGTCGTACAACTCCGCGCGCTGATTGGAATGGTCTTCCAAAAGCCAAATCCATTCCCAAAATCAATATACGATAACGTGGCCTATGGTCCCAGAATACACGGGCTTGCCGCGACAAAGGACGAACTCGACGCGATCGTTGAAAGTAGCCTGCAACGTGCGGGACTATGGAACGAAGCAAAGGACCGTCTCAGCGAACCGGGTACCTCACTCTCGGGCGGCCAGCAGCAACGCCTTTGCATTGCTCGCGCGATTGCGGTGAGCCCTGAAGTGATCTTGATGGACGAACCTTGTTCGGCGCTCGATCCGATCGCCACGGCAAAAATCGAAGAACTCATCGATGAGCTGCGCAAGAATTTTACGATCGTTATTGTGACCCACTCCATGCAACAAGCGGCCCGTGTATCACAGCGTACTGCCTTCTTCCATTTGGGCGACGTCGTTGAAGTAGGCGACACGGAACAGATATTCACCAACCCGCGAGAGCAACGGACCCAGGATTACATAACCGGCCGATTCGGCTAACCGGAGACGAAAACCATGAGTAACGATCACATTGTGTCGTCATTCGACGCTGATCTCAGTCGCCTCGACAACATGGTCGCGGAAATGGGCGGTCTGGCAGAAACTCAGCTCGCACAAAGTATTGAAGCGCTCTGCAAGAAAGACGTTGAAACGGCCGAGCGCATGGTCATCGCGGACAGGCGAATCGACGCATTGGAAGAAGAAATTTACGACTTCGCTGTAAAACTCATCGCTCTTCGGCAGCCAATGGCGGACGATTTACGGATCGTGATATCCGCTATTAAAATTTCCGGCGTCATCGAGCGGATTGGCGATTACGCAAAGAATATCTCGAAACGCACAATTGTCTTGAAGGACGGCCCCTCGCTGACGGGGGCGCTGAAAACAGTCTCTCGGATGGGTGATCTTGTTCAAAATATGATCAAGCACGCGCTGGACGCGTATATCGAACGTGACGCAGAAAAGGCAGGCGATGTTCGTGCACGCGACCGGGACGTCGATTTGTTAAATACGAGCCTCTTTCGGGAACTCCTTACCTACATGATGGAGGATCCGAGATTTATTACCCCGTGCACGCACATGTTGTTCGTCGCGAAGAATATCGAGAGGATTGGCGACCATACCACCAGTATCGCCGAGCAAGTACATTTCATGGTGCACGGCGAGATGCCGCATGACGAAAGACCAAAAGGTGACCATTCGAGCACGGCGGTCGCCAATCCAGACGATGTTGGGAATGACCACGAAAGCGCGCAACCATGAACCCATTAATATTGATCGTCGAGGATGAGCCGGCGCAAGTCGAAATTTTGCGCTACAACCTGGAGAAAAAGGGGTTCCTAATTTCTGTCGCAACCGCTGGAGAGGAGGCCCTGATCCTAGCGGAAGAAGAAGAGCCCGATCTCGTTATTCTCGACTGGATGTTGCCAGATATTTCCGGCATTGAAATTTGCCGACGCCTAAAAGCCCAACAGCATACAAAACTCACACCGGTTATCATGCTGACCGCACGAGGCGAAGAAGAAGACCGAGTGCGCGGCCTTGAGAACGGCGCCGACGACTATATGGTCAAACCCTATTCGCCGAATGAAATGATCGCCCGAGTTCAGGCCGTCTTGCGGCGCTCCCACCCAGAAATCGCGGCAGAAGTGTTGGAATACTCTGACATCCGCATGGATTTAGCCTGCCATCGTGTCAGCCGAAACGATCAGGCCATTCATCTCGGGCCGACCGAATTTCGTTTGCTTCGTGTCCTCATGCAACGACCGGGGCGCGTGTTCTCAAGAGAACAATTGTTGGACCGCGCTTGGGGCCGGGACGTCTATGTCGAAAGTCGAACGGTCGACGTCCATATCCGCCGTTTACGGAAAGCGCTGAACATTAAAGGATTGAAGGATATCATTCGCACGGTTCGCGGTGCGGGTTACGCCATTGATGAGGAAGATTAACCTCTCGATTCGACAGTTCCATTCTGCACTAATGCTTCGCATCCTCCGCACTAATATCGATTTATAGCATTAAAACAACGCCCTGCATAAACATATTGTTCATCATTACAATTTTGTGATGGCTTCTCCATATTGAAGCACCTACCAAATCCACTAACCCATCACCAGACGGGAAATCTGGAGCATTTATAAAGAAACACTAGCCAAAGACCTCGCAAAACTGCGCCACATTCAAGCCGCAGCCCAAACCAACCGACGGTTCCTCACGACCTCCGGTGCCGCGCTGCTTTTCCTGGTGATCGTCTATCTCATCGCATCGGTGACGAACGGCGAACACGTATACGGACCCTTCGTTATTGCCGCCGGCGTCTGTGGCGCATATATGGCGCTGAACATCGGCGCGAACGAAGTTGCCAATAACATGGGTCCGGCAGTCGGCTCGAAGGCGCTCTCACTGGGTGCCGCATTGGCAATTGCCGCCATCTTCGAAGCGGCCGGCGCGTTAATCGCAGGCGGCGATGTCGTCAAAACAATTTCCAAGAACATCATCTCGGTCGACTCATTCGACAGCGAACTGACTTTTATTTGGGCCATGCTATCCGCCTTGTTGGCGGCGTCTCTCTGGATTCACATCGCCACATATGTGCGCGCACCGGTATCGACGACGCATTCCATCGTCGGCGGCGTCATGGGAGCGGGTATCGGCACCGCCGGGTTCGCCATCGTCAATTGGGGAACAATGAGCAAGATCGCCGCGAGCTGGGTAATTTCCCCAGTACTGGGAGGCATCATCGCAGCCTTATTTCTGGCCTTCATCAAAACCTTCATCGTCTATCGCGAGGACAAAATCGCGGGAGCGAAAAGATGGGTTCCAGTCCTCGTCGCGATCATGGCTGGAGTTTTCGCCGCATACCTAATGCTGAAAGGACTGAAGAGGGTTTGGAAGCCCGAACCTTGGATGATCACCGCGGTTTCGATCGCGATCAGCGCCGCAACTTATTTAATCCTGAAGCCTATTATCGAACGCCAGGCGACGGGAATGGAAAATCGCAATAAATCGATCCGCACGTTGTTTACGATCCCACTGATTTGTTCGACCGCGTTGTTGTCTTTTGCCCACGGATCGAACGACGTTGCAAACGCGGTTGGCCCACTCGCGGCAATTGTCTCTGCCGCCTCCTCCGGCGCTATTGCGACAAGTGTCGCGATCCCGTTTTGGGTCATGTGTATCGGCGCCGTCGGCATTGCCATCGGATTGGCGCTATTCGGTCCACGCTTGATCCGAATGGTTGGCGACCAGATCACGAAAATGAACCCGATGCGGGCCTATTGCGTGGCGCTCTCCGCTGCTATCACAGTCCTGATCGCCTCGGCGCTCGGCCTGCCGGTCAGCTCAACCCACATCGCGGTCGGCGCGGTATTCGGCGTCGGATTTTTCCGAGAATGGCAGACCGCACGGCGAACCCATATAAATCACGGCCAGTTTCGAAAAGATAAGAAATTCTGGGAGAAGATGGACGTGGAAGAACGCGCGAAGCGCCGGCGCCTGGTGCGCCGCCAACACGTGGTCACGATCGCCTCTGCGTGGGTTATAACGGTCCCCGCAACCGCGCTGCTCGCCGCCGTGTTGTTCTGGGGATTGCGCGCTCTGTTCTAGGGCGGATGGCACCTTTACACTTGGCGACGTCACAGCCATTTGAGGTCGCAGCCCGTGTCCACGCCTTTCCCCATCATCGATGCACATCATCACCTCTGGGATTTGACGAGCGGCCGCTACCCTTGGCTGCAAGATGAGATAATCCCAACCTTCAGATACGGGGATTACAGCTCGATCTGCCGCAATTACCTGCCCGCCGAATTTCGGCAAGACAACAACCGCCAAAACGTCGTTGCTTCCGTCCATATGGAGGCTGAATGGTCGACGGATGATCCGGTTGCCGAAACGGATTGGCTCCATCGCGTCGCCGAGGCTGACGGCGTACCGAGCGCGATCATCGGCCAAGCCTGGTTCTGCCGGGACGACATAAACACCGTGTTGGCAGGCCACGCGGCCTATCCGCTCATACGTGGCATCAGACAAAAGCCGGTGGCGGCGGCGACCCAAGATCAAGTCATCTCTGGCGCGCCCGGTACGATGAGCGATCCTAAATTCCGGGAAGGCTATGCCATCATGGCCAAACACAGCCTTCATTACGATTTGCAGGTGCCCTGGTGGCATTTGGAGGAGGCGAGGGATTTAGCGCGTGATTTTCCGGACACGCCGATCATCCTGAACCATACCGGTCTGCCATCCGACCGTAGCGAGCGCAGTCTATTGGGCTGGCGTGCAGGAATGGAAGCGCTGGCGGACGTTGCCAACACGGCCGTTAAGATTTCCGGTATTGGCATGCCGGGTGAAGCATGGACCGTCGAGCTCAACCGTAATATCGTGCTGACGACCATCGCGATCTTCGGCGTCGAACGCTGTATGTTCGCCAGCAATTTTCCGGTCGACAGCTTGGTCGCGAGTTACGATACAATTTTCGACGGCTTTCGCGAGATTACCAAATAGCTTGGCCAATCGGCACAACGCAAACTCTTCCATGACAACGCGAAACGATACTACCGGATCGACACGTAAGCGCGCTCGATGAAGCCGTCGGAAGAGCCCGCGCCGCCTATCAAGCGCGTGAGTTCGACAAAACATAAGAAGCTTTCAACCAAGCCTCAAGACCGAGCTTATACGGGCGGCTCGTCGTACAACTTGAAAACCGCCGTGCCGTCTAAATCCTGATGACCGCGTGCGCAGAGAAGCCGGAACAGCGTCCGCGCCTGATCCGCCATCGGCGACGGCGCTTCCAAGCCTTTGGTCAGGTCGTGCAAGATATCGAAGTCCTTTAATATCTGCTTGGCACGACCCATCGGCTGGAAATCGCGCTCAACGATGCGCGGCACTAAGGCGTTCAACAGGTTACTGCCAGCGTGACCCGTCGCCAAAGCTTCTGGAATTTTCGAGACGTCGACACCACCCGCTTCACCAAGTTTCACCGCCTCTGCAATGACGCAGTAGTTCGTGAGGACCAATACCTGGTTCACCATTTTGGTGATTTGTCCCGCACCGACATCGCCCATATGCGTGAAGACCCCCGACAAACCTTCCATCAGGTTGTTTACCTTAACGATGGCGTCGGCTGAACCACCGGCCATGATCGCGAGTGAGCCGTCTTCGGCCGCGGATGGCCCCCCGGAGACCGGCGCATCCACCCATGGCATTCCGCAACAGCGCTCAAGCTCTTCCGACATCTCACGCGTCGCGTCTAATAGGGTCGTCCCGTGATCAACGACCACCGCCCCCGCCCGTCCTGTCTCCACAATACCGCCTTTTCCGATAACGATGTCTCGGACGGACGATGTTTCCAGCACGCAGATTTGCACGACATCAGCTTCTTGAACGGCCTCGGCGGCACTACCAGCGGGCTTTACACCCCACTCTGATGCTGCTGTCATCTTTGCCGGGTCCACATCGTGTCCAGTCACCTCATAGCCGAGCTCGATAAGGCGTTTCGTAAATCCGGCACCCATTAGGCCAAGCCCGATAAAGGCTATCTGTGGTTTTTCCTCCGTCATCAATCGTATCCCGGCGGCGGCTGAAAGCCTCCAATTTCCTCGCCCAACAACCGTGCGAAGTCGATGGTCCTCAGATCGTGCATGGAAGGCCCGACAATCTGCACGCCGGTGGGCAGGCCCGAGCGGGTGAGGCCCGAAGGCGCCACGGTCGAGGGCAACAAGACAACGCCGGACATGCCTGCCCAGAACAATTGGTCGACTGCGCTTTGCGGCACACCGTTCACCGGGATCGTGCGGTTCCAGCGTTCACCCTTTTGGTCGTGCGGGAAAGCAGCCGAGGATGCGGTCGGGCAAAGCAGAACATCCCATTGTTGGAAGAAGGCTTGCCAGGCCCAGCGCATGTGAGTGCGGTACTCGTTCGCGGCCATCCAATCCCGGTGGTACTGCACCGACGCCCGCAGGTTCCGCGCTTCGTAGCCCTCGTCATTCTCCGAAAGGGCAGACACTTGACGCTTGTTCTCATCGAACACCTCGACGGGCAAGCGAGCCGTCGTGACGCCGCGCAGCAATTGAATGTAAATGTCATGGGACTTCGCCATATCGATAGCAGGACGTGCCGTATCATCGACCGTTGCCCCCGCTTTGGCGCAAGCGTCGGCGACCACTTGAATACGATCCGCATATTCGCTGTCCACGGGGCAGACATCATCGCTCACCATAACGGCGATACGGAAATCGGAGAGTTTCTTTTTCTCCGGTTTAATCAAATCAAGCTTGTAACCGTCGGCCTCCAGCGCATCGGGTCCCGCCATGACTTCGAGCGCCACCGCCAAATCCTCGGCACCCCGCGCCAACGGTCCCACGACGGAGATATCCGCATGAGACAGAGACCCCGGCAGCGCCTGTCCCCTCAAGGGAACAAGACCCCAGGTCGGCTTGTGACCGTAGACACCACAGTAATGCGCCGGGTTGCGGATCGAAGCGCCGATGTCGCTACCTGAATCAATACCAGTCAACCCCGCAGCTAAGGCCGCGGCCGAACCCCCGGAGGACCCGCCCGGTACCCGTGTGACGTCCCAGGGGTTATTGGTCGTGCCGTATATTTCGTTGAAGGTCTCCCAATCGCCAAGCAGCAACGGGACATTGGTCTTGCCGAAAAGCACGACGCCAGCTGCCAGCATTCGCTCGACGACGACAGAATTCTTGCGTGCAATATTGTGTTTCAATTCCGGCACGCCCCATGTGGTGGCCGTGCCTTCCCAATCGTAGCTCTCCTTGATGGTCATGGGCACACCGTGAAGCGGTCCCCACACCTCACCCTTGGCCAGGGCCTCATCTGCCTGCCGTGCCCGCGCGCGCGCCTCATCCCTCTTCCAGACGATGATCGCATTCAAGCCCGCGTTATGCCTGTCGCAGCGCGTCAGAAAATGCTCCAGGAGATCCGCACAACCGATTTCCTTCGCGCGGATCATCGCCGCCAGTTCAACGGCCGTCTTAAAGTGCAAGTCCGTGCCCATGTCAGTTCTCTCCCAAAATTAGGAAACAGATATTCGAAAGTGTCCGGTCATTCGGAGCCTGTCGAAGTCTCGCAGAACCTTCGAACCACATTTTCCGATATGCGCGACACGTTGTTGGTGTAGTCATTGTGGGAAAGCGCCGCCGCCCACGCAATCGAACTCGATGAGAAGACCGCACCACCCTTCAGTGTCTCGTAAAACACCATATCGCAACGCACCATCGGGCTGGTCTGTCCGGTATTGGCGGAATGCGTATGGGTCAATTCTTCCTTCACCCAATGATAAGCCGACGTGAAATCGGTTGCCGTCGCCACGATCAGGGCATGCGGCGGTGTGCCCAAAGCCGTGTCCGCCCGGTCGATCTCCCACCCGGCGGCACCACCGCCGAGCACGCCAAAATCTCCAATTTTCTCGTTTGCGCCGATGCCATCGAAGATAAATGCCGCACGCGGATCGAAGCTCTCCTCTGTTCGATTGTAATAACAGGAAAAGTCGAAACCTTGGGCCGCCATGCCCGTACCCGCCACTGATTGCGGAGCTCGCCCCATGCGCCGCCACATACCGCCGAGTTCTCCGGTAAAGCTGTGATAATACTCACCGCCCTCGGCCATCCAGGAGCGAATACCGTCCTCGGCGCGCCGCATCTCCAGAACGCCCGGCAATTCCGGATGATAGGAGACCCGCCAGTAAAACCCATTGCCGCCGAAATAGACAAACCGCCCGCCTTCGTTTTTATAAGTCTCGTAGGCTTCCTGCATACGAAGCGAGGGATATTCCGGATGCGTGCCGGTCATCACGCATTTATAGGGTCGCAACAACTCGTAGCCGTGGATATCCAAGTCATCCTCGGTAATCACATCGTAATCGATATCCTTGGCTTCCAACCAATCCGTGATGTGCGTATCGGCGGCGAACTGCCAGAGCTTTTCCTTTGGCTGCATGTTAAGGATGGGCCGCAGACGCGAGGAATAGCAGACGCCCGATCCGTCCGAATGCTCATCGTAGAGGGAGCAACCGAGCTCCGGATGTTCGTGAAGATAAAGCGCGGACGGATCGACTGCCGCCCAGTAACCGGTGACGTTCTCCCGCTCTCGCCATTCAATCTCACTATGGCGATCTGCATAAGCCCAATAACTCGCCGTCGGCAGGAGAAATGCCAATGGCGCGCGGGCTTGGCCGACTGGCGGGCTCACAACAAAGGGGCAATAATCTTCATGCGCATCACGGGTCAACTTGGCGCAATAGATGCCGCTCTCCAATTTGGGTGGCACGTCGAGGGCGAAATCCGTCTCCCAGCCGCAATCGTAAAGATCATCATCATGGAAATGAATGGCGCCGTAATGTTCCGGTTTACGGGTCCAGTTAAATTCGCTGCCATCCCAGTTCCAACCTTTCATTGCACGGGTCGGAAGATTGACCGTCTCGCCGCCATGATCGTTACCGGAGACGTCGATAACCCGCGTCCCCGACACTTCTCGCGAGAAATCCCATCGCGCCACAAGAGCGTCGGAGAGATCGGCAGCCACTGCATGTTCCATCAACGCGTCGCGCTCACCATGTGATAGTGCCCGAAGCGCGACCTCCGGCGCATCGATCTTGCCGTTGTAATGGCCGGTCGGCGCTTGTCGGTCACCATCTATGCCGTGCCAAGCGGCAATGCGAAGCCCTGGCCCCGCTATTGGTGTCAGATCGACGCCGGCCTGCCCGCTTGCGGTCGTGTCGTCATAAGGCAATTGAGTAAAAGGCCGCTGCCCGACCCAGACTTGTCGCGTCTCGGCATCGAAACTCGCTGCCACGAGATACCATTGCCGCTCCAGCAGCGGGACCCCGGTTCCCAGAATGAACAGGTCCTTCCCATTGCCCAAGTAGAGCGATAAGCCGCCCTCATCGTCAATGGCGAGCGCGTAGCCCTTCGTCGCAGCGTCGTCCCAATTGGCAAGCAGTGCTTGCGGCCCCTTGCCAGGGGTCGTTGGCCAGATCCAGGCTTGAAGGGTAAAGCTCTCCACACCAAAGGCGTTCGCTTTTCCGATTTCAATGTAAGAGCCCACATCGATTGACTGATGGCGCGCCAGGTAGTCGCCGTTGACCGATGTCTCGACGGGAATTTCCTGGAATGCGGGGCCCTCCAGTGTTCCGTCACCACAGCGCAGGCGCACGATTTCTGCGTGATAGGCCATGTCGCCTTCCGCACTGACCTTGAACTCGATGCGCTCTCCATCCCTCACACTGAACACGTCGCTATAGGACAGAATTGGCCGATCGGCGGCTGATGTCGTCAACTCGCCTTCACCGGGGCGCGGGATCACTGGCTCATCGAGGCCGTCCAGGATCAACCGAGCGCCAGTATTCGCCTCCCACCGTGCTTTAAACAGGGCCCAATAGGCGGACTTCAGATCCGAAAACCCTTGATCTCGAAAAAGCTCAAGCGGATGCGTCTTCGGCCCCGTTGTATGGGCCAGGTACCACGGGTCATTCCGCTTCGGCTGCACGAGAATATAGCGGCTCTCAATCCGCTCCCACCGCAACAGCTTGATGAGTTTCTGCAGCTCCGGCCCATGCGGCCCGAATGGATTGTCGCGGAACTCCACGCAGAGATCGAGGCGGGTAGGCTCGACTTTATCCATGGTCGCCTACCCCGCGAAATACGGTTCCAGGATGCCCGTTGCACCCGTGCCCGTGATCGCGAAGAGCGCACCGGCCAGCGGTTGCTTTTCCGCTTCACCGGGCTCCAAAAACCGGGTCGCCGAGACGACATACAGAACGTCCAGATCAGCGCCACCGAATGTACACATGGTCGGTTGACGTACAGGTAGCTCCACGCGGTCCAGCAATGTGCCGCTCGGATCGTATTTCCCAATGGCCCAGTCATGCACCAAAGCACACCAGTAATTGCCGTCCGAATCGACTGTTGCGCCATCGATGCGGAAAGGTTGGTCCGAAGTATCAACAATCACCCGTCGATTAGCGATACTCCCGGTCCCGATATCATAGTCATAGGCGTACAGGGATTCCTTGCGCGTGTCCGAGAAGTACATGACCGAATTATCGGGGCTCCAGGCAATCCCATTAGAGCAGATGATATCAGTGTCCATCTTGTGACAACTCAAGTCCGGGTCGAAGCGATAGAGGCTCGCGGTCGCCTCCGTTAGACCCGCATCCATGGAGCCGCACCAAAACCGACCCCGTCGATCGCACTTGCCGTCATTCATTCGGTTGGCGTCGAGTTCTGATTCCGGGTCGACGATATACTCGATCTCTGGCTTCGCTAGATCGTGGATAAAGGCAAAGCCAGATTTCATCGCGGCGCAAATACCGGGATGCCTCTCTCGAAAGACGATGCACCCAACTTCCTCAGGCATAGGAAAGACTTCGTGCGCGCCTGTCGCCGGGTCGTAGGTTTGGATATTTGATTTCAAATTGTCGCACCAGTAGAGCTTTTGCTCTTCTCGGTGCCAAATCACCCCTTCGCCGAGGATATCTTTCGCCTCGACGAGGCATTCAATCTCGGCCATGCCTATTCCCCCGTTAAATCACCGAACGATGCCATCCCGAGCTTGCGGGAGGGCCGCTAATGCAGTTGCGGTCCCTTCAACAGCGCACCCCGGCTGATGGAGCGGACGTGAACGTCGACGACATCGCCGGATCGCTGCAAGTTCAAGGGAATTTCTGCCCCAGCCGGACCTTGCGTCCAAACTTTGCGGTACATTTGCGCCATATCATCGACCGGCTGACCACCGACACCAAGCACGACATCTCCAAGTTGGACATCTGCCTGTTGGGCCGGACCGTTATCCGCAACGCCGGCGACGATGACCTGGCCGTCCACTTCCGTGGTGAACATACCGAGCCATGGTCGCGGCGGTTTGCTCGTCTTTCCGTAGCGCAGAAGTTCGTCCAGGATCGGCTTCAGGATATCGATGGGAATAACCATGTTAACGTCCACCGGCTCCTTGCCATCGGTGGATTGCTGCACGTAGAGCGAGCCAATTCCCAGAAGCATCCCATCACTGCCTATCAAGGCGGAACCACCCCAAAGCGGATGCGGCGGCGCGGTGAAGATCGCGTTGTCGAGCATGTATTCCCAATACCCGGCAAACTCGCGGCGCGAGACTACCTCGGCGCTGACCGCGTGCTTGACGCCGCCACAGCCTGCAAGAATGACCGGGTCGCCGACCTGCAGGGAATCCGAACTGCCGAGCTCAAACGGCGGCAGGTCGAGTTTTTGTAAGGCTTGGACGAGACCGAAACCGGTTTCCTGATCGTAGCCGACGACATGCCCCGGCACCGCACGGTTTTGGCCGTCAAACAACCAGATGGTTTCGGCTTCGGTCACCAGATAGCCGACGGTTAAAACCAGACCATCGCTATTGATCAAGGCAGCATTACCACCCCGCTCCGTCCCCAATGTGTCGGCCGTAAACCCATCGTCCGGAATATGGGTCCTGATCGACAAGACAGAGGACAAAGTCTCTTCCAGATCAAAACCGTAGTCACTCGCCTTTGGTCGTGCATTTACTGGAATCTCCGGGCCTAGCCGTTCTTCCAGCTCGTCGTCTTCTTCGTCCAAATCTTTTCTCCGTCCTCGCGTCACATCGACGCTGAGATCATTTCCATGACCGGCGCCAACGCGTCGCGGGCAATCGCCTTAATTTCGTCATCGGTCCGATCTTGAATCGGGTGCGGCACATACACAATAGCCGGGTCGAAATTCAAGGCCACCGACTGCGCCTTCGCCGCTTGTTCGAAAGCGGTCGTCGCTACCATTCCACCTGGAATGCCTCTTTGGTCGAGATCCCAAATGTCATGCAAACTGCACGACGTACAGGATCCTCAATCGCTCAGCGATTCGATTACGACATCACATTCCGTCGCAATCGTTTGTGCCAAATCCACAGGGGCCGTCCGGGTATTGGTCGGCTTCGCATATTGCTTCACCGAGAAACCTTTTTCGCCCAACAGACGTGCGATTTCGTTGCTGAACACATCGCCGCGCACCTTACCAATATCGAGCACGCCGATGGTCAATCCTTCAAGCGATGCCGGCGGCGCCAGACGTTCCCGCGTTGCGGGCGACGTCTCTGCCGTCGGATCGAGAAGGGTTATATTTTCACTCATGTACCGATCTCCTTGGTTACCAGATCACTTCCACGTTCTCCACTCGCGGCCCATCCGCCAATCAAGGCAGACATCAGACCGGCTTCGCCCCCGGCCCGAACAATATTGAGACCACCGGGCCTTACTTTCTTAATCATCTTACCGGCCATGCTTTCCGGGATACCCTCGGCGATGCCGCCAACTCCTCGAATGATCTCATCGGCGGGGAAGGTTAGCACTTTCTCGAACTCCTGCATAAGGCGCTCTTTCGTCCATCCCGCTCGGTCGTAGACCCGCAGATGTTCTGGGCCCATCACAATCAAGACGTCATGCCCGGGCGCACGCTTTGGATGTCCAATAGCCCGGATCGACATACCAAGCGAACGCGTCAATGATTCCGGCTCACGAGACGCTTGGTCAAAATTCCCCATTTGCCCTTCACCAGCGTAGACCGTCACCGCCGATTTCCCGCTTTCGATCCCACGCTCTTGCGCTAACGGCTTCCAGATCGGATTGCTCTCATCTTCAGCGAAGCAGAGCCCGACCTTGCCCGGGTTACCCATGGTCGCACGGTCGATCTCGCCAGGTCTGCCGCCGCCCACATTGCGGATCACCAATTGTAGTGCCCGGCCGATGGTCGAATTCGCGCGGTTTCCCTGACCCAATGCATTGACGCCGCTGTTCATACCAATGCGTTTAGCAATTGGGCCGTTCACCACCAGAATGGGTCCGACGAAATGCGTCGTGCACAACACGCCGTGCATGGCGAATTTTGGATCGAGCGCCGCCTCCACTGCCGCCAAGACCACCGGCAGGTATTCCGGCTTACATCCAGCCATGACCGCGTTGATCGCAACTTTCTCGACTGTGCATTCCGCAAGGTTCGGCGGGATATGGCCGACAATTTCCTGCGGATCGCGGGTCGTCCCCTGCAGCATGCGCATTACCCGGACTGGCGTCGGTGGGACAACCGGCAGGCCATCCGACCATCCACGGTCGTAACACGCTTCAATTTCATCATCGACGCCGCCGACCTCAATCTGGCGAGCCTTCAACGGCGCATCGCCGAACCGGACCGCGAGGATTTCCGGCATGCCGGGATCGACACTCTTCGACCCGCAACCCGGCTGGTTCTCGGGCAAGCCTGCGCCCAGTCCCTCTGCCTCGGCCAACGCCTCCCATTCGCCGCGGTTCCAGCCGATAGCCCGCCCTTTCTCCTCACTGTCCTCGACTCGGATTAAGGTTGGAACAGTTTCGATATCAAGGTGATACGAAACCTCCAAATCACTGTCATAGACCGCGGGGACGCTTTCCGGAAAGCCGGGATCGTCCTGGGTATAAACGGTCAACCCACCATCGCCCACCGAGAGCGCCGCGTAGACCGGCTCCAGCATCGTACAGGTCGGACAGTCGCGTTTCGCAACGATTATAAGTCCGTCAGAAGGTGTCAGCATCGGCTCGGTCTGTTCGCTCATGGCTTGGAATTCACTAGCTTAATTAAAAATCAGCGGTGTTTCTGTCACAAATCATTGCAACACAACACACCAAAAGGTCAAATAGCGCCTTCGCGAACGGTTTCGACCGAATTTTTCGCTAGAATGGGTGAATACGATGGAAACATCTGACGTAATTGTGGTGGGCGGTGGGTTATTTGGCCCGGCAACCGCTTACGGACTGCGGCAACAGGGTTTAGACACCGTTGTTTTGGACGATGGCGATGACGTATTGCGCGCCGCACGGGGCAACTTCGGCCTGGTTTGGGTGCAATCCAAGGGCATGGGGATGCATCGCTATCACGCCTGGAGCCGCGAGTCGGCGCATCTATTTGCGAATTTTGCCGCCGAATTGAAAGAGGGCAGCGGCGCTGACATCGCCCATCGCAACGACGGTGGCATGCATTTACTACTGGGCGAGGACGAACGCGAACAGCGCCGGCGCGAGATGGATATGATGCGCCAACAGGCCGGTGTCGACGCATTCGAGTGCGAGATCATTGAGCGCGAAGAGGTCGAAAAGATGCTCCCCGGTGTTCGCCTGGGTGATGACGTGGTTGGTGCTTCATTCTCCAAACATGACGGCGACGTCAATCCGCTTAAACTTCTGCGCGCCATCAATGGAAGCTTCCAACACATGGGCGGGCGCTATCGCTCCGACTGCCGGGTCGAGAATATACGCCATGACGGCAGCGCATTCATCGCAGAGACGAAAAATGGTAGTTTCACCGCACCCAAGATCGTGTTGGCCTGCGGTCACGGCATCACCAAACTGGCCCCCATGGTCGGGCTCGACACGCCCATCGTGCCGCAACGGGGTCAGATACTGGTCACGGAGCGAGCGGAGCCTGTGCTCGCCATGGCGCTCAGCTCGTTGCGGCAAACTGACGAGGGCACGGTGCAAATCGGCAATACCGAAGAAGAGGTCGATTTCAACGACGGCACAACCTTGGACGCCGGCCAAGCCATGGCGCGCCGCGCCGTCACGATCTTCCCGCAACTGGCGGGGCTGAGGCTCATCCGCACTTGGGGCTGTATCCGCGTGCTAACCCCGGACAAATGCGCGATCTACGACGAATCGGAACAATATCCAGGAGCTTATGTGGCGACCTCACACAGCGGTGTCACTTTGGCAGCGGTCAACGCGCGCCGCACCGCGAAGTGGATCGCGACCGGAGAGACACCCCCCGGTTTCGAGGAATTCAGCGCGAAACGTTTTAAGACGGAAGGCAGCCATGTACCGGCGCATCACTGATCCGAAAGGCGGCATGGTCGCCATTCACTTCGAAGGTCAACGCTTGCAAGTGCCTGCCAATGAAACGGTGGCCGCCGCCATACTCGCGGCCACCCCCGGATACACACGGACAACGGTCGTTAGTGGTGACAAACGAGCGCCATATTGCATGATGGGCACCTGTTTTGAATGCTCGATGGAAATCGACGGCGTTCAAAACCGGCAAGCCTGCATGACAACTGTGGCGGACGGCATGATTGTGAAGCGGCAAATGGGTAAGCGGGAGATGCCGGAATGAGCGAATCCATCGACCTGGCCGTCATCGGCGCCGGGCCAGCCGGCCTCGCCGCTGCGACCACCGCTTCGGAGAACGGTCTTTCCGTAGTTCTGTTCGACGAACAACCCGCCCCAGGTGGCCAGATTTTTCGCAATATTGAAGGTGTTGATAGAGCGACCATGGGCGACACCTTGGGGGAAGATTATCTGAAAGGCGGCACCATCGCCGAGGCCTTCCGCAAGTCATCTGCGGACTATCGCCCAAGCGCTACGGTCTGGCGCGTCGATCCGGATGGTAGCTTGGCATGGACCGACGGTACGACGGCACGCATCCTGAAGGCACGGCGGATTATTGCCGCCACGGGCGCTATCGAACGCCCGGTTCCGATCCCAGGCTGGACGCTGTCGGGCGTTATGGCAGCCGGGGCCGCACAAATTCTGATGAAAACGGCCAGTATGGTGCCGGACGGCCCGACCGTGATCGCCGGAAATGGCCCGTTGCTCTACCTCGTCGCCAACCAATTGTTCAAAGCTGGGACCGAAATCGCGGCCATTCTGGAGACGACCAGGTTCCGCGATTATCTCGCCGCCGTTCCCCATGCGCCCGCTGCCTTGAGAGCCAACGAGTACCTCTCAAAGGGTGCACGGATGATGCAGCATCTTAGAAACAAAGGGTTCCGCATACAATCCGCCGTCTCGAATATTCGAGCGACCGGCGACGGAACGTTGCAAAAAGTAATTTACACCGCCAACACAACGGAAATCGAAGTCGAGGCAAACACCTTATTGCTGCATCAAGGGGTCATCCCGAACGTCCAGATCACCCGCCAAGTGAATGCCAATCACGAGTGGTATGCGCCGCAGCGGTACTGGCGGCCGGTGACGGATGAATGGGGCACGACCAGCGTCGAGACCTTGGCGATTGCGGGAGACGGCGCCGGTATTTTGGGGGCGGAAGCGGCGGAGGTTGCCGGGCATCTCGCCGCATTGGAGACCGTCAAGCGGCTCGGGAAGATCGATGAGATCGACCGCGACGTCCAAGCAGGCCCGCTCCTGCGTGAACATAACCGTCTCGCCAGCATTCGCCCACTGCTGGACAAGCTCTACCACCCGAGTGCGGAAATCCTGGTTCCCCCGGACGAGACAACGGTTTGCCGGTGCGAGGAAGTCACCGCCGGCGATATCCGCCAATGCGTCGCGGAGGGAGCGACCGGCCCCAATCAACTGAAGGCCTATACGCGCTGCGGCATGGGTCCTTGTCAGGGTCGAATGTGCGGCCTCACGGTCTCCGAAGTCATCGCGGACGCCCGCGACAAGCCAGTCGAAGAGATTGGCTATTACCGCCTACGCCCGCCGATTAAGCCCGTGACGCTCGGCGAATTGGCGGCGATGGAGGATACTTAGGGCTCCATTATCGAATTCTGCACCATTGTGAATTTTTTACACACCCCGTTGATCGATTGGATAGACGATGTTGGATGAATTTTTGATCCTAGTGGGAGAGGTGTTTGAAAAGCGGTTCTTCGATATGCCTGCGGGTCAGATAATCGGAGGAGCACTGATTATCATCGCGTTTTTGGCGCTTCGCAGAATTTTTGCGAACACAGTCATTTTTTACCTGACAAAGTTCACCGAGAGCACGGCGACGGAACTGGATGGCGAATTTCTAGACGCACTGAAAGGACCGCTGAAGTTCATCCCGATCGTCCTGGGCGTCTTTTTCTTTACCCAATGGTTTGAGCTTTCGCCCGGCGCCTCTGGTTTCTTCCTCACGGTGGTCAAAACGTTAATCGCTTTTGTCCTTTTCTGGGCGGCTTATAATATCCTCGCTCCCCTTTCGACCGTACTGGAGAAGATACTCTCCAAGATCACTCAAAAATCCGAAACCCTTTTCGCCGAAGAGTTCACACTACTCATTATCAAGGCGTTGAGAATTGCCGTAACGATCGTTGGCTTCATCATCATTCTTTCGCAATGGGGCATCAACGTCCTCCCTCTATTGGGTGGTTTGGGTATCCTCGGGATGGCCGTCGGTTTCGGGGCGCAAGACTCAATCGCCAATATTTTCGGGGGGATCAAAATCCTTCTGGACGGACAGTTTCGCAGAGGCGATTGGATTAAAACGCCGGACATTGAGGGTACTGTTTTCGAAATTGGAATTGCCACGACCAAGGTGAGGGAATTCGACAAGGCCGTGACCTCCATTCCCAACAAGCGGATGTCGGAATCGACCATTAAAAATTATTCGCGAATGACCAATCGACGGGTCAAGTTGACGATTGGCGTTGAATACAGCTCAACGGCAAATCAATTGGAAAACATTGTCGATAGAATCCGGGAATACCTGCAATACAATCCTGCGATCGCCCAGCCTGGAACGGATCCAGTGGTGCAAATGGTGCACCTGGTCAACTTTGGCGCCTCATCGATAGATATCTCGCTTTATTATTACACGAAAACAACAAATTGGGTTGAATGGCGGCGGATCGTTCATGAGAACATCTTGGAATTCAAACGGATCGTCGAACGGGAGGGCGCGGCATTCGCCTTCCCGAGTCAGAGCATCTATCTCGAATCTACGCCTTCCGAATTGAAGTCGGTCCAAGATGTCGAGCGCCTGGAGAGCAACAATAACGCCCCGCAGACAGGACGCAAAAGCGGAGACGAGAACGGCGACGGAGGCGAAGGGTAAAATTTACTCAGCCCTCCAGGCTCAAATGGCGCGATCGTCGCCATGGTTCGATCACGCCACCTTATCGTCGGCGGTCTCCACATCCAGCACATAACATTCGCCCGCCTGCACGGCCTTAATCCCAGCTTCGAGCGCAGACATCAGGTCCTTTAGGTCACGCACCGTCTCGCCCGCCGACACACCGTAGGAACGAGCCTGCGCCGGAATATCCACGCGTGGGTTTTCCAGGCTTTGGCCGATCCAGCGGTTCTCGACTGGACGCCCCCGCTGGATCGCCATGCGGGATTGGTGGGCAACATCGTTGCCATAGGAACGGTTGTTGTTGATTATCAGTAACAACGGGATACCGTAATGCGCCGCCGTCCATAGCGCGGACACGCCCATCAAGAAATCACCATCACCCATGATTGCCACCGGCAACCGGCCCGACCCCTGCAGCGCCAAGGCCGAGCCCACCACCATGCCGGGACCGGAGCCGACACCTGCGCCGCCATCATTGCCGATATAATCCAGTGGACCGTCGATACGGATCGTCGGTGCCGGCCAACCAATGGGAAGGCGCACATATGTCGTAGGCCATTCTCCGATCGCCGCATCCACGGCCGTGCCAAGAGAGACGAGGTCGATGGCACCCGACCCAGTCGGCGGCGCACTGGGGTCTATTGAATAAGTTCGCTTTTCACCTGCAGCCAGTTGCAGCAAAGCCGACGCGACGAAACTATCAGGCGTTGCCAAGATCGGCAGATCGACCGCGGGCAACACATGATGGTCGAATGACCAACCATTGGAATTGAGGTCGTCCATGGAAATGCTAATGATTTTGGCGCCGACACCACCCGCCGCATTTATCGTTCCGCCAAAATCCAGCCAATCCAGATTCAAAATAACGTCCGCTTCGCGGATGAGCGCTTCGTCTTCCGCTGTCGTTCGATAGTTCAAGTGATTGGGATGCAGGGGATGATGGGTCGGAAAGGCGGCCGCGATCCGCTGATTGGTAATCACATTCGCGCCGAGCGCTTCCGCGAACGCAATTCGCCGGTCCCAATCACCCTGATTTCGCGAGACCCGCCCCGCCATGATCAGCGGCGACGTGGCAGATTTCAGCATCCCAAGCGCCGCCGTGACGGACTCGGTGGTGGGCGCTGGATCGGGTTCCACAGCATAGCGCGCGACATCGGGAATTTCCGGCACCGGATCGAGCTTCGATTCCTGCATCGCCACATCCAGGACGATATAGACCGGGCCTTGAGGGTGACGGCGCATGATGCGGTTCGCCCGCAGAACCGATTCGATCGCCGCTTCGGGTGAGCCTGGCTGGTCGTCCCATTTAACGTAGTCTCGGACCAAGGCCCCTTGATCTCGAGATGTGTGAATCCAATCGATCCATGGTCGCCGCAGGGCCGCGTCGACAGGCCCGGTCGCGCCGAACACCATTACCGGCGCCCGGTCGCACCAGGCATCGAAGACCGC
Source organism: uncultured Rickettsiales bacterium (assembly GCA_913046825.1). Next base: position 28,996 of record CAJWTF010000013.1, read on the forward strand.
CATGGTCGCATGCATCAATCCCACATTGCTGTGTACCGCCGCGGCCATCGGTTTGTCCGTGACCTTGGCGTATCCGTGCGCGATGGCCACGCAATGTTCCTCGTGCAGACAGACCAGCATCTGCGGATCGCGATTGCCAAGATAATTGACGAGACTGTCCTGAAAACCGCGATAGCTGGCTCCCGGCACCACGGCTATATAGGGAATATCGAGACGGCGAACGAGCTCGGCGACAACATCGCTGCCCCAACCCATTTCCGCATTTTCAGTGCCGACGGGACGTTCGGGCTCGTTCGGGCGATCAATGGCCATTACTTCTGCCTTTTTTGAAGCTTTGAATTAAAACGCATCCTTTCGCCGGCGCGTCTCGGCGAATACGTCCACCAATCCAGCACCCGCAAGACCGATAGTCTCTTGTAGGTGTGGGCTGTCGGGCCGCAGAAACGGGTTTGTTTTCCATTCTTCGTCGAGACGCGAGGGAACCGTCGCAATATCGCGCGCGCGTTTGTCGTCTACATCCCGCATTCGGGCGATGAGGTCTGGATTTTGTGGCTCCACCGTCAGCGCGAATTGCCCGTTCTTCTGCGTATACTCATGCGCGCAATAGACCCGCGTGTCACCGGGCAGGCCTTTTAGTTTTTCCAACGACCCGAGCATTTGCCCGAACTCTCCCTCGATCACCCGCCCGCAGCCCATGGCGAACATGGTGTCACCGCAAAACAGCGCGGAGCTCTCCTCAAACCAATATGCGATGTGTCCGAGCGTGTGTCCCGAGACGTCGAGAACCCGGCCCGTAGCTTTGCCCAATGTGCAGGTATCACCTTCACCGACTTCAATATCAATGCCGGGAATACGATCGCGGTCCGTACGCGAGCCAACAATGGTGCAACCGGTTTTCGCCTTAAGCTCCAAATTGCCGCCGGTGTGATCATTGTGATGGTGAGTGTTCAGAATATGGGTGAGCGTCCAACCCTTTTCCGCCAACGCCGCCAATACAGGATCAACAACCGCGGGGTCTACGACCGCCGTCACGCCAGATGTCGCCTCATGCGCCAGCCAAACGTAATTGTCGTGCAAAACGGGGACGCGGTGAACTTCGAGTATCGCCATGGATTGCTCCCGAATTCCTGACCTCAAGGATTAAATAACAATGTTAGGCGCGTTCAACCCTTTTTCACCCGTAATTTCACAGATGTTTCCTTGATAACATTGTTGTGCTGACGGATCGCAAGCAATAACTCCGTATCGCCGATGGCGCCTGACTGAACTTTCGAGAGCCACGGTTGCTCGAGGGTGAATTTCATGTCCTCCATCTCGAAATCGACAGCCAGCATATGGGCGAGCGGTGTATTGGCCGCTTTCTGCCGCACGAATTCGTCGCACGCCTTCTTGGAGAACATAGCGAGCGCCTCCACCGTCACTGCACGTACATGGGTCGGATCGTTAAGAAAGTCGTCATGGCGCGGATGTGGCACCGCGATTCGGACTTCGGCGCCATCGCGACAGACCCGGTAAAGCTCCTGGATGATGGCGAAATAGACGTCGGTTTCTTGCCCGAGATGCTCCAGAACATGGCTCATGACCACTTCGTCAATCGAGTTGTCCGCCCAAGGCCACGGGAATACTTCGAGATCGGCCACTTCGTCTGGATCGCACGCATCGAACTTATCGACATTGTGAAAGCCGTCGAGCTTGTAGAATCCGCAACCTAGATTGAGTTTCATCAAGATTTCTCCGCATTTAATCGAGGGTCGACGCGAGGTTGTTGACTCTTAGACCACACAAGAGTTACTTTTTATATATGTTCTTCTTTTGTTCATGATGACAGCACTTCAATATCTGGTATCGTGCTTCCCATCATATACGAAATCTAGTGTTTTATTCACAAAATATTCGTTCCACAGCTGTGGATAGGGGTAGAAAATATGGACGGTTCGGGTGTAATTCTGCGGGATGGGGCGGTTGTGGATAACTCTGCGACGAAACTAGTAAAAGACGGTTCCGACCTTCTGGCAACATCCTTGGATTCGAACTCAGACGCCCAGGACTACAGAGACGTAAAGCAAAACGAGCGCGGAACTCGCGTCGTTATTGACCGTCGACGTGACGATCTTCTCACCGTTTTTGGCAAAGCGACGCTGACCGACCGGTATCTCATGCCGGGAGAAGAATTCCAGGATTTGTTTGCGCGAGTCGCGATGCATTACGCCGACGATTCGGAACACGCGCAGCGCCTCTACGATTATATGAGCCAGCATTGGTTCATGCCCTCAACCCCGGTCCTCTCGAATGGCGGCACCTCGCGAGGTTTGCCGATTTCGTGCTTCCTCAACGAAGCGACGGACAGTCTTGAAGGCATTCTCGGCCTATGGAACGAGAATGTCTGGTTAGCGGCGCGTGGCGGCGGCATCGGAAGTTATTGGGGCAACCTGCGTTCCATCGGCGAGCGTGTCGGCCACAACGGCAAGACATCAGGCGTCATTCCGTTCATTCGTGTCATGGATTCGCTGACCCTGGCGATCAGCCAGGGGTCGCTGCGGCGCGGAAGTGCTGCCGTCTATCTGCCGCTCAGCCACCCAGAGATAGAAGAATTCGTCGAACTGCGCCGCCCCACAGGCGGTGACCCTAATCGCAAGGCTCTGAACCTGCACCACGGCGTGCTGGTGCCCGACGCCTTCATGCGCGCGGTCGAGACGGATGCCGAATGGGCGCTTACTAGTCCCAAGGACGGTGCAGTCATGCGGAAGATTTCCGCACGCGGTCTCTGGATCCGCATTCTTACCTCCCGCATCGAGACCGGCGAGCCCTACCTCATCAATATCGATCACGTGAACAAGGCACTGCCTGAGCACCAAAAACTCGGCGGGCTCGAAGTCAAAACTTCGAACCTTTGTTCCGAAATTACCTTACCGACGGGCATCGATCGGTTTGGCGAGGATAGGACGGCTGTCTGCTGCCTCTCGTCACTCAATGTCGAGAAATATGGCGAGTGGGAAAAACACCCCGGCTTTATCGAGGACATCATGCGTTTCCTCGATAATGTTCTGCAGGATTTCATTGACAATGCCCCAGAAGACTTTAGCCGGGCGAGCTACGCGGCAATGCGGGAACGCTCGGTTGGCCTTGGCGTTATGGGCTTTCATTCCTTTCTTCAAGCCAACAGAATTCCGTTCGAAGGCGCGATGGCGAAGGTCTGGAACATGCGCATGTTCAAACACATCCGGGCAGAAGCGGATGCCGCGTCAGTGACCCTCGCGGAAGAACGCGGTGCGTGCCCCGATGCGGAAGATTTCGGCATCAAGGAACGCTTCTCCAATAAGCTTTCCGTGGCGCCGACCGCATCGATCTCAATTATTTGCGGCGGCGCTTCGCCGGGGATTGAACCCGTGGCCGCCAATAGTTTCACTCATAAGACGCTTTCCGGTTCGTTCAACGTACGAAACCCGTATCTCCGGCAAATTCTTGCGGAGAAAGACAAGGACGACGACGAGACGTGGTCTTCGATTACGACTCACGAAGGCTCGGTGCAGCATCTCGATTTCCTGAACGAAGACGAAAAAGCCGTCTTCCGGACCGCGTTCGAGATCGACCAGCGTTGGATCATCGAGCACGCAGGCGATCGTTCAGATGCGATTTGCCAGTCGCAATCGATCAACCTGTTCCTGCCCGCCGACATCCACAAACGGGATTTGCATCAATTACACTATCTAGCCTGGAAGAAGGGCGTGAAGAGCCTTTATTACTGCCGCTCCAAATCGATCCAACGCGCAGAGGTCGTGGCCAACCAAGACGCCGGACAACTCGCTGTGCCGCATCTTGGCAAGGTTAATGGCGGGGATCAGCCGGCGGAACAAATCGATTACGAAGAATGCCTCTCCTGCCAATAACCAGAAGCTCGAACTAAGGACGTGTTGCCAAGATGTCGCTGTTAGATTCCAAACCGATTTATAAGCCGTTCCAATATCCGTGGGCCTATGACGCCTGGCTGACCCAACAGCGCATCCACTGGCTGCCGGAAGAAGTGCCGCTCGCCGACGACGTAAAAGATTGGCACAAGAATCTGACGCCGGTCGAACAAAACTTGCTGACCCAGATTTTCCGCTTTTTCACGCAAGCGGATGTCGAGGTCAACAATTGCTACATGAAGCATTACTCGCAGGTCTTCAAACCGACAGAAGTTCAGATGATGTTATCGGCATTTTCCAATATGGAAACGGTCCACATTGCCGCCTATTCGCATTTGCTTGATACGTTGGGAATACCGGAGGCTGAGTATCAGGCCTTCCTCAAGTACAAGGCGATGAAGGACAAATACGACTACATGCAGCAATGGGGAGTGGGCAGTCGCGAGGATATCGCGAAAACTCTGGCCATCTTCGGCGCCTTTACGGAAGGTCTGCAACTGTTCGCCAGCTTCGCGATCCTGATGAATTTCCCGCGCTTCAATAAAATGAAGGGAATGGGGCAAATCGTGACGTGGTCAGTGCGTGACGAATCGTTGCACACCAACTCGATCATCCGTCTCTTTAAGACCTTCATTTCAGAGAACGAAGACATCTGGACCGAGAAATTACAGCAAGACCTTTATGTCGCCGCCTCGACCATCGTCGACCATGAGGATGCATTCATCGACCTCGCCTTCGAGATGGGTGGCGTCGAGGGATTGGAAGCCGAAGATGTTAAAAAATACATCCGGTACATTGCGGACCGAAGACTTGGGCAACTCGGCCTGAACCCCATTTATCACATCGGGAGCAATCCGCTCCCGTGGATGGATGATATGCTCAATGGCGTGGAGCACGCGAACTTCTTTGAGAATCGCGCCACCGAATATTCCCGCGCCGCGACGCGCGGCAGCTGGGAAGAAGCGTTCGAATAGGAATTCTTCTTCCTCCTGAGCAAGCAGCCCCCCTGAGCTCCCTTCCCCCGGTCATAGGCTCGGCCGGGGTTTTTTCTGTCCGCTGCTGATACGGTCAGTACATATAGACCGAGAAATCCGGGGCCACGTATCCTTGCCAGAACAGCAGACGCGTCGTCATACCTCGGCAGGAATTGAGCACCTCGAGCGGGTCGGCAATATGGAACATCGGGTCCGGATGTTTGCCGTACCAAGTCGAGAACGCGTTAAAAGGGGCAGCGCTGCCGCACTTCTCATACATACGTGCGATGATGCGCGCGTGCAGTGCCTTCTCGCAATGCTGTAACACACCGCTCGCCAAGATGAAGTCCCGCCCTTCAAATGCGGGAGCCTCCATCAAGAAGTCCGCGACCTCGAACCGAGCGTCTGGATGACGTTTACGAGATCTTTCGACCATCTCCTCTTGCAGATCGATGCCCAGATAATCACCTCCAAATCCATTGCCCTTGAGAAAATCGAGCAGATGGCCCAATCCACATCCGATATCCAGAATCGATGCGTTCTTCAGGTCGCTGACTTACCACAGCGTGACGTAACGGCCCTAATGTCCAACGGTTTTGGGCCAGCCCACGGCCGCCCACCCATCACCGTACTTCGCGAGCAACGGTTCGTAGAAGTCGCGAATTTTCCGTTGATATTCTTCTGTCTGCATTTTCGTGATTGAACTGCCGTTCCCCGCCTATCGGGAAGGCAAACGAATTCGACGGTTTGTCACGCGGTGTTGAACCTACCAAAAGCGGATGGTGGCAGGTCTATTCCGCGACTGCCTAAATCAGGTGCCCGCGGACGCCAGACGTGCTGCAAAATCTTTGAGCCGCACCGGTTGACGCTTTCGGCCCCAATCCCCTGGCCTATTCTCGAAAACACCGGCGCAGGCCGTCCCACAACGGCTGCATAGACCGCTTTGCGTCACTCCCCAATCATCGAGCAAATGCCAGTCGCGCCCTATCAAGCGCAGCCCACAGCCATGGCAATAGGTACTACCGGTCGCCTTGTCGTGGATATTGCCAGTATAAGCGTAGTGGATGCCGTTTTTGCGGGCGATGCGCCAGGCGCGGAACAAGGTCTCTGGCGGCGTGCGCGTCTTGTTGAGCATTTTGTAATCCGGATGGAAAGCCGTGAAATGTACCGGGACGTCGGGTCCCAGATGTTCGACGATCCATTGCGTCATCTCTTCGATTTCACCTTCGGAGTCATTTTCGTCCGGAATCAGCAAGGTTGTGATCTCGAGCCAGACATCGGTCTCGTGTTTCAGGTATTTCAGCGTATCCAATACCGAGGCCAGCTCTGCTGTGCAGAGCGTTTTGTAGAATGATTCCGTAAACGCCTTCAGATCTACATTCGCGGCGTCCATCACCGAGAAGAAATCCTCGCGCGCCGCCTCTTTCATATATCCCGCCGTCACCGCCACGTTCTTGATGTCATGAGCGTGACAGGCGTACCCGACATCGACCGCATACTCCAAAAAAATCGTCGGATCGTTATACGTATAGGCGACTGAGCGGCAGCCCGTCTGTTGCGCGGCGAGCGCGATCAACTCCGGCGTCGCCTGATCCATCAGCCGGTCCATCTCCCGCGATTTCGAAATATCCCAATTCTGACAAAACTTGCAGGTGAGATTGCAACCGGCCGTCCCGAAACTAAGGATCGGCGTGCCCGGCAAGAAATGATTAAGCGGCTTTTTCTCGATTGGGTCGATGCAATATCCGCTGGAGCGCCCATAGGTCGTCAGCACGATTTGATCGCCGCTCCGCGCCCGTACGAAGCAGAGCCCCCGCTGCCCTTCCTTTAGACGGCATTCGCGGGGACACACATCGCATTGGATGCGCCCGTCATCGAGCAACTGCCAATGGCGGCCCGGATGTCCTTCAATGTCATTTTCCGTCATTTCGGCCATAGCGAATCATCCTTCACTCCACATATACTATAGCGAAGCATTAATGAATTGGCATGTAAGGGTCTTGAATGAACTTCAAACCTCAAATCGCGACCTGCGCCGCCATGGCGCTCCTAAAGGTCTCTGCCTGCAGACCGACCATAGTGGACGGCAATTTTAATGGTGGAATTGTCAAAAGTCAGTCGCGGTTAGGTATCAGATTTGTCGGCGTCGAGTTCGAGAGGTTCGCGAAACGCTCCCAAGAAATTTCTCTTGAAAAGCGGACCGTCATTGCGCCCAATTCGACAAGCGCGCGCAGATCATCGTCAAAGGCGACAATGCATTTCAGTTCGAAAGCGTCGGCGGCCCGGGGAGAGGGACCTAGTCCATGGGCAATGTGAGGGACCCAGCGGTCGCGGGCTTCTTCTATCCGGCGGAACCCAAGGCCCTCGCCTCCGATATTGCGGGCTATCTCTCTGCCGCCCCGATACCGGCGACCGTCTCGCCGAAAGCCTTAATCGCGCCCCATGCCGGTTATGTCTATTCTGGACAAGTGGCAGCCAATGCCTATGCCGCCTGGCGGCCCGAAGCAGAAAGCATCACGCGGATTGTGCTGATTGGCCCCGCCCATCGCGTGGCCTTCCAAGGCATCGCCGCGCCGACAGTGGAGGCATTCAAGACGCCGCTCGGCGATGTGCCCATCGATACCGACGCGGTCGCTGCCATTCGCGATATGTCGCAGGTCGTGCTCGACGACAAGCCGCACCGCCAAGAACATTCCCTGGAAGTCCACATCCCATTCCTGCAGTACGTGCTTGGTGAGTTTAAACTAGTGCCGCTGGTGGCGGGCAATGTGGCGGGCGAGCAAGTCGCGGAAGTTCTAGAGCGTCTATGGGGTGACGATACCACTCGTTTCGTCATCAGCACCGATCTCAGCCACTACCAAGGCTATGAGATCGCCCGAAGACTGGACGCTGCGACGGCGGATGCCATTGAGAATATGAACCCGGCTGCCATCGGGCGAGACCAAGCCTGCGGACGTATCCCCATCGCCGGTATGCTGTTAGCCGCGCGAAAGCATGGTCTCTACGTCGACCGTATCGATCTGTGCAATTCTGGCGACACGGCGGGAAAGAAAGACAAAGTTGTCGGTTACGGCTCTTGGGCCGTTTGCGGCGATGATGCTGCGGCGCCTACAACTCCCGTGGAGGACGACAGGGCCATGTTACAACGCGAGGGTGCTGCTATCTTTCGCGCCGCCGCGCAATCGGTCGGCTACTCCATTAAGAATGGCAAACCGCCAAAGCTCGATCTCTCGAACTTCCCAGCGGTTCTGCATGAGAACCGCGCGACTTTTATCACCATTAACAAGAACGGCCAGCTACGCGGCTGCATCGGTACCATTCAAGCGCATCAGCCCTTGATCGCAGATGTCGTCGAAAACGCTTATAAGGCAGCAATGAAGGATCCGCGCTTCCCGCCAATACAGGAAGACGAGACGGCCCAGCTTGAGCTCTCAATCTCTTTGCTCAGCCGGTTTACTGAGATGTCGTTCAGCGATGAGGCGGATTTTCTGGGACAGCTTCGGCCCAGGATCGACGGATTGATCGTCGCCGACCAAGGCAAGCGCAGCGTCTTCTTGCCGCAAGTTTGGGAAAGCATTCCAGAGACCACGGAATTCGTCGCTCGCTTGAAGCAGAAGGCGGGATTGCCGATGGATCATTGGTCGGATAATTTCCAGGCATGGCGGTTTACCGCAATCTCCTTGAAAGCCGCACCCAAACCTCAATGATTTCCCACTCCGTCCCAGGCACATAAATATGAACGATGCGCGAAGCTTGCCAAAATTCGGCGTGGGGCAATCCGTCCACCGACTTGAAGATCCGCGTCTACTGACGGGCCAAGGTCGGTACACCGATGACGTGAGCTTTCCCAACGAAACCCATGGCATCGTACTCCGCTCGCCCCAAGCCCACGCTTCGATACGATCGATCGACACGTCGGCGGCGATGGATGTTGACGGGGTTCTTAGCATTTACACCGCTGCGGATATAATCGATCTCGGCACCATTCAATGCATGGCGCCGATCCAACAAGCTGACGGCAGTGCATTGAAAACACCGCCGTATCCGATCCTAGCCACCGGGAAAGCCGTTTATGTGGGCCAACCGGTCGCCTTTGTCGTCGCTGAAACAGTCTGGGCGGCAAAGGCTGCGGCGGAGTTGATTGAGGTCGACTTTGACGCTCACCCCGCGATCGTGGATACCGCTGACGCCAATGATGCCACAGCACCTCAAATCTGGGATGACATAGCGGACAACACCTCCTTCGTCTGGCGCGACGGAGATCATGCGGCGACGACAGCGGCAATCGCGGATGCGCCGCGAAAGGCGTCTCTCCGCGTCGTCAACAATCGCCTCATCGTCGCCTCCATTGAGCCTCGCATCGCCATCGGCGAATGGGACGGCACCCGTTTTACCTTGACGACGACAAGCCAAGGACCGCACTCGCTTCGCCTGCAACTCGCGGAGCATTTATTCAAATTGCCGGAAGACACCTTTCGCGTCGTTACCCATGACGTCGGCGGCGGATTTGGCATGAAGATTTTCATGTACCCCGAACAACCACTCGTGCTTTTCGCCGCTCGCGATCTTGGCCGTCCCGTCCGTTGGGCCGGGGAACGCTCTGCCGACGCTTTCCCAAGCGACTATCACGGACGCGACCAGGTCAATGATATTGAGGTCGGCTTCGATAATGACGGCCACGTTTTGGCTCTGTCCGTGCGCACAAATGCTAATCTTGGCGCATTCGTCTCCAACTTCTCACCTTATATCGCCACTGAATGCGGTGCCGCGATGTTGAGCGGGGTTTACACCATTCCGGCGATTGCGTTGGAGGTGTGTGGTGTCTTTACAAACACCGTGCCGGTTGATGCCTATCGCGGCGCGGGTCATCCGGAGGCCATATATATCATCGAACGAGCCATGGATGCGGTGGCGCGCACGCTGGGCATGGACGCGGGAGAGGTACGACGGCGCAATTTCATTAAGCCGGCGCAGCTTCCCTACACCACCGCGATGAACTGGACTTATGATTCAGGCGACTTTGACGCCCTGCTCGATACGCTCGAACGACGTACCGCTGGATTTACCAAACGCCGCGCCGATGCGAAGACACAGGGCCTGCTGCGCGGCTTGGGGATTGCGCATTACATCAAGGGTGTCCGGGCCGGTGCGGGAGAGGCTGCCCGTCTGGAGATCGCATCCGATGGCGGCGCCACAATTTTCATCGGCAATCAATCAAACGGCCAAGGGCATGAGACCGTCTTCGCTCAAGCCGTCTCGGAGCGCCTCGGTATTGATATTAAACGTATCAGCATGGTGCAGGGCGACACCGACCAGATTCGAACCGGAGGTGGCACCGGCGGATCGCGTTCAATGTTGAACGGTATTCCCGCATGCGACAACGCCTCCATCGCGGTAATCGAGAACGGCACACGGTTCGCCGCCGAAGCAATGGAAGCCTCAGAGGCCGATATCGAGTACGAGGATGGGGTCTTCCGAATTGCCGGGACGGACCGCACCATGACCTTGGCTGAAGTTGCCAAATCGGCGACAAAGCGAGACGAAACTCTAGATGGCGAGGCCCAGTTCGCCGCAGATGGCATGACATTCCCCAACGGCAGTCATGCCTGCGAAGTGGAGATTGATCCGGAAACCGGCTCGACCCGTGTTGTCGGATATTGGGCGATCGACGATTTCGGCCGATTGGTGAATCCACTGCTTCTTGAAGGGCAGGTACAAGGTGGCCTGGCGCAAGGGATCGGCCAGGCGCTAATGGAACACTGCGTCTATGACGATACCGGCCAATTAATTTCCGGATCGTTTATGGATTATTGCGTTCCGAGAGCGGACGACATGCCGCCCTTCGTCATCGACCTGGTCGAAGACTACCCCTGCACCACCAATCCGATGGGAATCAAGGGTGCCGGAGAAGCCGGAGCCGTTGCGGCACCACCGGCGGTCATTAATGCTATTCTTGACGCACTCGCGCCCCTCGGCGTCACTCATATCGACATGCCCGCCACGCCCAAGCGGGTCTGGCACGCCATTCAGGAGGCCGAATGACCCCTCCCATCGACATGCTCCCCCGCCTCGAGGAACTGGCACTCGAAGCCGGCGTCGCAATCATGAAAATTTACGCGGAAGATTTCGTCGCTGAGTATAAGGACGATCATAGCCCCGTCACCGAAGCCGATACATCTGCGGAAAAGATCATCATCGCCGGATTGAAGATGATTTCCCCGGACATTCCCATCGTCGCCGAGGAAGCTTTCGCTGCAGGGTATTCACCGGACATCAGCGGTGGAGAATTCTGGCTGGTTGATCCCTTGGACGGAACCCAGGAGTTCGTGCGCAAAAATGACGAGTTCACGGTCAACATTGCCTTAATCGAGGACGGACAGGCGACATGCGGTGTCGTCTACGCACCCGCACTCGGGAAGATCTACGCCGGTGTCGTCGGTGAGGGTGCCCACACTCGCGAAGAAGGTTCAGCGTCCCGGGAAATTTGCATTCGTCCCTGTCCGGACGAAGGCGTCACTGTCGTGGCCAGCCGCCGCCATGGCGATCCAAAAGAAATCGAGAAACTTCTCGAAGGCCGTAGCGTCGTCGAGACCCGCAATGCCGGTAGCTCCCTGAAATTCTGTCTCGTCGCCGAAGGTAGTGCCGATATCTATCCCCGGTTCGGGCGCACCATGGAATGGGACACGGCGGCGGGCCAAGCCGTCCTGGAAGCAGCCGGCGGCCTAGTCACAACACTCGACGGCGCGCCGTTTCGTTACGCCAAGGAAGGCTATGAAAACCCGAACTTTATCGCTTGGGGTGGATTGGACATTCGCAGCAGGGATTAGGCAGTCGCGGATTTCTCACGAACCGCTGATTCCAGCGCCAGCATCGAGCGTTTCTTCGATGAGCCCCACCGATACCCTGTAATCGCACCCGTTCCGCGTAAGACCCGGTGGCACGGCACGAGCCAAGAGACCGGGTTGCGGGCAACTGCACTGGCCACCGCACGGGCCGCGGTCGGACGGCCGAGAGAGCGTGCTAGCCCCTCGTAACTCGTAACCACGCCGGAGGGTATCCGTAACAAGCCTTCCCAAACCTTCAATTGAAATGGCGTGCCTCGCAGCACGACATTCAATTCGCCGCCGTCAAAAGTGCGGTCGACGAATTCCTTTGTCAGTGACGGGTCTTCCTTTCGGCGCGCCTCACCGAGAGACGAGAACAGATCGTCAATCGTGGCATCTCGTCCTTGCTCCAGTTCGAAGGCTAGGCCGCATACACCCCGCTCACTGGCGACGATCAGGCAATCGCCAAAGGGGCTTGGATGCCATCCATAGGCAATATCCTTGCCTGCACCCTTGGCTTTCCATTCACCCGGTGTCAGGGATTCATGCGTGACAAACAAATCGTGCAGCCGTCCCGGCCCCGACAATCCTGCATCATAAGCCGCATCCAGAACACTGGCGGAAGATGCGAGACTCTCCTTTGCCCGGTTGAGTGACAGATGTTGGATAAATTTCTTAGGGCTGACACCGACGAAGCGAGTGAACATCCGTTGGAAATGAAATCTGCTGAGCCCGGCTTCTCGTGCCGCGTCATCCAGTGACGGCTGCATTTCGAAATTGTCGGTGAGATATTCGATGGCGCGGGATATCCGCATCCCGTCCGGTCCATCCGCCAAATCTTGTCCATGTTCCGCGTTCATCACTGCCTCCGGCATCTCGTTGTTCCATATGTTAAAGGGAAACTAGAGCGTCTATCTGCCGGTCGCGACCCGGTTCTTGCGCAATCTTAAGTAAGGCGCAATTCCTAGTAAACCGCCCCTTCAATGGCGCTATCATAATAGGATGGAACCTCAACGAAACCGAAATGCTGGTACACCCGCTCCACACCGACCATCAATCCGCGGATCATATCGAGGCGAAGCATCCGGTAGCCGATCGAGCGGCCCCGCGCGACGATCTCCGCCACCAATAGACGCCCAAAACCGAGACCACGAGTACCAGGCCGCACATAGAGACGTTTGATCTCGGGCACTCCCGTCCCCAAAGGCCTCAATCCGACCCCACACATGGGCGCACCGTCGACTTCCACCAAGAGCAGGCAGCCTTGCGGGGTGGCATACTCGCTGGGAACCGCCGCCATCTCGCCTTCGAAGTTTTAATAGGCAAGATCGAAGGGAAGCAATTCCGCGTTCTCCCAAAACAAATCCTGGATCGCGGCAAAATCAGTTTTCGCGGAAGCGGTTTTAATTTGGATATTTGGCATAACGATGGCTCAGCTCCCGCCGAGGATGTCCATATAGAGATCTCGGTCGATATTCCCGCCGGAGAGAACCAAACCAACTTTCCGGCCCGCCATAGCCTTTTTCTCCTGAAGGAGGGCCGCAAGGGAAGCCGCGCCCGCGCCCTCGGCCAGATTATGTGTATCCGTGTAATAGTGGCGGACGGCGGCCTTCATCTCCGACTCAGAGACTTTGACGATCCGCGCGGCACCCGCCAGGATCGCCTCGAGTGCCCGCGCATCTGGTATTCGCACCGCTAGACCATCGGCGAAGGTGTCAACCGCATTGGTCGGTAACGGCTTTTTGGCCTCGTAAGACAATGCATAGCTCGCCGCACCTTCAGCAACGACACCGATCACGTCAGCCTTGGAGCCCAGCGCGTCACGGGCCGACATCGCCCCACAAATTCCCGAACCGAGGCCGATAGGTACGTAGATCGCGTCCAGGTCAGGTGCCGCAGAGAGAAGTTCCGCCGTATAGGTGCCAACCCCGGCAACCAAGTCCGGATCAAAGGACGGGAAAAATTCGAGCTTCTGTGCCTCCGCCTGCTCTTTCGTGAAATCCAGAGCCTCATTGAAATCTCGGCCATGTTCGATAAGCTCCGCCCCGAAAGCCTCCATCGCAGCATTCTTTTCAACGCTGTTGCCGTGCGGCACGACAACAACGGCGCGCACCCCCGCACTACGCGCAGCAAAGGCAACGGATTGTCCATGATTGCCACGGGTCGCTGTGATGACACCTGGAACGTCGGGGGTCCGGCGCTTTAAAGCATCCATATAAATCAAGCCACCGCGTACCTTGAAGGCGCCGATCGGTGTGTGGTTTTCATGTTTAACCCACACTTCTGCCCGACAGCGCGCCGATAAGAGCGGCCAACAAATTTGTGGCGTCGGCTGCATGTGTTGCGCGACGAGCTCGGCAGCGTCAGAAATAGCTTCCTTATCGGCTAACATTGGAAATTTCCTTCGTTCAAAACTTAAGACTTTTGGGCGACGGCAATGCCGCCGGCGATCGCAATCGCAGCAATTATCAACGGTAGTGTCAGTACTTCTCCCAAGCCTAGCACAGCAACTATTAACGCAATGACGGGCAGCAGAAACTGTATCGGGCCAATCCGCATCGCGCCGCCCCGCGCTAAGGCCCAATACCAGGCGACATATCCCAGTATCGAGCCAAATATGGCCAAGTAAGCTATGGTCGCGTAGCCGAATGCAGACACCGTCGACCAATCGGTCGGCGTCGGCACCACGAGGATAACCACGGTGCTTGGTACACCCGAGAAGGCCAAGCCCCAGAACGTCGTTCCCCACGTCCCGATGACTGCGGTCAAGCGGCTTCCCGCTATATAACCGGCAGAACCGCAAATCGCTGAGGCTAGGCATAGCAGGTCGCCGCGTAAGGTCACACCCGGCTCTGCATAACCGAAGCGCGAGCCTACAAGTACCAGGACACCGCAAAACGCCATTCCGGATCCCATCCACCATCCGCGCGACGGCATCCGGCGTTCTACAATGGCAGCAAAAAGCCCGGTTAAAATTGGCATCGTCGCAATGATCAACGCGGCATGGGACGTAGTCGTGACCGCCTGACCGAAGGTGAATAGCACCGGAAATGCGATGTAGCACCCTAGTGCCGAGCCGATCAACTGACCCCACCCGGAGGTGCTTGGCGGCAGTTGTAATTTGGCAAACAGCGCCACTGCCAGGCACAAGGGTCCAGCGATGACCGTGCGCATAAACCCGGCGCTCACCGGACCTACTTCAGCGACGGCCAGTTTCGTCGCCGCTGGGGTCAGTCCCCATATCACAGTCGCAACCAATGCCGCTGCGATGACAGGTAGGCCGAGAGTAAGTTGGCTTCTTACTTCAGTCATCGTGGTTCGCCCAATCTGTCCTAAAACTCGATTTCGCCACGCATGAAGGTTACGGCCTTGCCGCCGATCTTTACCCGCTCACCCAGATAAGAGCAGTATATTTCACCGCCCCTTGCGGAGAGCTGCCGCGCCACAAGCTCGGTCTTTCCCAAGCGTTCCGCCCAATAAGGGATCAGCTCGCAATGCGCCGACCCGGTCACCGGGTCTTCCGGAATGCCATGATTGGGTGCAAAGAACCGTGAGACAAAATCCACTTCATCGCCGGGCGCAGTCACGATGACACCCAGATATTTAAATGCCATGAGTTTGGTCATATCCGGTTCGATAGCGCGAATTTCTGCCTCAGTCTCAAAGACGCAGAAACCGTCCCGCGCCGCCAAAAATCTGGAAGGCCGCGCGCCAAGTGCCGCCGTGATTTCCTCGATCCCCTCCGCCGGCGAAGGCGCGCGAGTCGGAAAGTCCATCGTCAGCACGCCGTCCTGCTCCACCACCGAGAGCACATCACCGCGTTTCGTATTGAATCGGATCGTGCTGCGTCCGGGCTGCAGTTCGGTGAAAATCGCATAGGCCGTCGCCAATGTTGGATGCCCGGCCAGATCAATTTCCATTTTTGGCGTAAACCAACGGATATCAAAATCCTCACCATTCGCGACAAAGAAAGCAGTCTCCGACAAGTTATTCTCAACCGCTATCGCCTGCATCGTCTCATCTGGTAACCACACGTCGAGCGGACAAACGGCCGCTGGGTTGCCCGCGAACGGGCGGTCCGCAAATGCATCTACTTGGTAGATCGGCAGTTTCATCTCACGTCCTCCAAAGCACCGTTATTCAATATTGCAACGGGAGCTTACAGCATTCCTGTTTTACATCGGCCTCGTTCAGTCCAGCATCTCAGAGCAAATGCCCATCAAGCCGGGACTGGTGATGTCGTTGCAGAGAACGCTCATGCCATAAACGCAGTTCTGACAAAGCAGCTTTATCAATGTCACCGGCGAATTTTGGTACATCTATCTCATTAATAGGTTTAATATTGAAAATGATACCCTTAAAACACTCCGATTTGGCAAATCACGGGTACAACCGTCTGTAAAATCGATCTACCCATCGCTGGTTAGGGTATCAATGTAACTATTGGCACCATGACAATCTGGATTACAGAACTTGCCGCCCAAACGGGGCCGAAATATTTCGCTGTCGCGAACATGATTGCGGAGGACATTTCCGCTGGTCACTTACAACCTGGCACCAAGCTACCGCCGCGGCAGGACCTCGCTTGGCGGTTGGCTGTCACCGTCAGCATCGCTAATACGGAAGCGGAACGGCAAAGCTTGGTTCGGGGTGAAGTCGGGCGCGACACATATGTCCTGAGGCCCGGCTTGCGGGAGGGATTTCCAACGTGCGAGGCCCCATCCGCAGATCATATTAACCTCAGTCTCAGCTTTCCAGCACCGGGTGAGGAAGCCGAACATCTAAGTCAGGCGCTTCAGCGCATCGCTGCCGACCCGGTGGCCTTCGATCTATTGGATTATCAAACACCGGCCGGCAATCTACGCCATCGGGCAGCGGGAGCGGCGTGGCTCTCCATGACCGGGAGCCATGCGACGGCGGAGGAAGTCGTCATCACCAGTGGCGCCCAAAACGGTATTCTCGGCGCTTTCGCCGCACTCACCCAACCGAGTGAACCTATCCTGACCGAATCCCTGACCTTTCCCAGCATAAAACCGGTGGCGCTAATGCAGGGTCTGCGCTTGGAAGGATTGCCGGTCTGCGAAAACGCCCTGATCCCAGAGACGCTAGAGACAGCATGCCGGACTCAGAACATAAAATTTCTCGATACCATCCCGGCGACCCACAATCCGACCGCTGTTGTTATGCCGCAATAGCGCCGCGAGGCCATCGCCGAGATCGTGTGCCGCCACGGATTGCAGATCATCAAGGACGATATCGCGGCCTGATGCATGGAAGACCCACGTCAACTGGTTGCCGCGATGGCGCCGGAGCTTACCGTCTACCTAGCCAGTCTTTCGGAGACCGTCGCGCCCGGTCTGAGGACCGGCTTCCTGCATTCCCCTGAAGAGCTTTTAGAGCGCCAAACCTCAATTGTCGGAGCGTCCGCTTGGATGGCCCCACCGCTGACGGCGGAACTGGCCATGAGCGGGATCGAAGACGGAACAGCGGAGCGCATACTCGATTCGCGACGCGCGGAAGCGGTTGCACGTCTGGCACTGGCTCAGGACAAATTACCACGCCAATGCATCTCCACCGCGACCCGCTGGCACCATATTTGACTCACATTGCCGGAGCGCTGGCGAGCGGCGGATTTCGCAGCTGAGGGCATACGCCGAGGCGTTATCATCGCTCCTGCGGAAATTT
>CAJWTF010000014.1 GCA_913046825.1 uncultured Rickettsiales bacterium
ACGTTTACCAAGCGGATCGCTTTCAATGTCATTCCCCATATCGACAAGTTCATGGACGACGGATCGACTAAGGAAGAGTGGAAAATGGTGGTCGAGACCAAGAAGATACTCGACCCTTCCATCGACGTGATTGCCACCTGTGTGCGGGTACCGGTCTTCATCGGCCATGGTGAGGCTGTTCATATCGAATTTGAGAACGAGATCGATGAAGATACGGCCCGGGCGGCGCTCGCGGCGGCACCCGGCGTGGTTGTGGTAGATAAACGCGTGGATGAAGGCTATGTCACGCCGGAGGAAAGCGCCACCGAGGATGACGTCTATGTCAGTCGTATTCGGCGCGATCCGACGGTCAAGAACGGTCTTGCGTTGTGGGTTGTCTCGGACAACCTTCGCAAGGGCGCGGCGCTGAATACAGTCCAAATCGCGGAAGAGCTAATCAAGCGTCACTTGCAAAAGAAAGCGGCCTGATCCGGCGCGCGGCCGATGGCGGGGGAACTCAAAATAACGGCCCCTAGTTCGGCCGCACCATCGACCCTAAACGAGCTTTTCGCGAAGGCGATCGAGCAGCATCAAGCGGGCCGTATGGAGCGCGCGATAGAGCTCTATCGTCATCTCGTCACACAATTCCCAGGATACGCGCCGGCGTGGAATAATTTGGGTGTGGCGTTGCGCGCGACCGACAAGTTTGCCGCCGCCGCCAGCGCGCTTCGCCGGGGCACGGCTCTCGACGATCAAGATGCGGGCGCGTGGTCCAATTTAGGGAACGCACTGCGCGCCGTCGGTGAGTATGATGAAGCTGCGCGCGCGCATGAGAGATCCCTGACCGTCGATCCGGAAGCCGGGCGGGTTCACTACAATCTGGCCCTGGTCCGGCGTGACTTGGGTGATTTCGATACGGCGATTGCCGAATTTGCCGCGGCGGAGTCTCGAGGTTTCAAATCGTCCGAAATGTTTTGGGACCGAGCGCTCACCCATTTGGTGGCGGGCGATCTGGAAACTGGGTTTCGGGAATATGAGTGGCGATGGCAATTGCCCGAATGTCCGCTCCGATTTAGCGATATCCCCGCTTGGGACGGCGAAGCGCTCGACGGGAAAACGCTGTTGGTTCATACTGAACAAGGTTTCGGCGATGCCATCCAGTTCCTGCGGTATTTGCCGATGGCGGCGGCGCGGGGCGGTCGGGTCGTCTATGAGTGTCCAGCACCGCTGATCCGCCTTGTGCGCAATAGCCCGCTTTCCGAGAATATTAGATTGGTGGAGCAAGGCACGGCGGTGGCGCGCGCCGATTATCAAATAGCGTTGCTCAGTCTGGCCCGGGTGTTCAAAACAAGCTTGGCGACGGTCCCTTCCGAGGGTCCTTATTTGCAGCCACCTGTGGATGGACCCAAGCTACAAGTGCCCAGCGACGGGCCGCGCATCGGCCTTGTTTGGGCCGGCAAGCCAACGCATAAGAATAACCGAAACAGGTCTATCTCTCTGGAGACGATGTTGCCGTTGTTGGAATTGGCGAACATGCGGTTCGTTGGCTTGCAAAAAGGCGACGGTGTGGATCAACCAAAGGTCCTCGGCGCGGATGCATTGGTCATCAATATCGGCGAAGGGATGCGCGACTTTGCCGACACTGCCTCGATTCTGAAACAATTGGACCTGTTGATATCTGTCGACACGTCGGTCGTCCATCTGGCGGGTGCGCTCGGGGTTCCTGCCTGGGTGTTGATCCCGTATTCCCCGGATTGGCGGTGGTTGTACGGACGCGACGACACCCCGTGGTATGAGAGCGTCCGCCTATTCCGGCAGAATACGCCCCGCGATTGGCCGGAAGTCATCGAGCGTGTTGTCGCCACGTTGAAGGCCACTGACTTTGCGGCTGGGGTGTAATCTCAGCTCCGGAACGGCTCCGCCGTGAATTGCGATGACGGCTCTTTCACGACGTTGAGCCCATCGATAATGGCGAGATCGTCCTTACCGAGGCGTCGCGTCAGCGTGAGGAGGTCGTGAAGGCTGCTAGCCGCAACGGCTACCGCCTCCGCGAAGGAAAGTTCCGATGTCAGTAATCGTCCCAAGAGAAGTGCAGCGAATGCATCCCCGGCGCCGAATTCTGCAACTTCGATCCGTGGTGTCTCGATAATCCAGAGACCGCTCGTAGTTGCGGCCAAGGTGCCGATGCCTGTGGGCGTTTCAATGCCGGTGACTGCAATCCGCGTGGGCCCCCGTTTCAGAAGGTCGCCGATAATAGCGGCTCCATTTTCGAGCGTGCAGCTCTCTCGCCCGAGCAAAACTCCTGCCTCGAACGCGTTCGGCGTGATGATATCGGCATTGGGTAGCGCTTCAATCTGAAAGAAGGAAACTAGGTCTTCGTTTACATAGAGACGCTCGTTATCGCCCAATACTGGGTCGAGGCAATAGAGCGCGCCCAGCCGCCGAGTTGCGACGACCCTCAAAAACGACTGTCCGGTCTCGGTAGTACCAAGATATCCCGACAGCATGGCGTCAAACGACTCGGGCGCGGTTCTTGTGACGACACCGAGCAGTAATTCGTCAATCTCCTCTGGCGGCACCACTCGGCCTCGAAAGGTGCTGTATGCGGGATGGTTCGACAACATCGTCGTGTCCACCGCGACGGCGTCGATTCCAAGCTGCTGTAGACAGGGGACGGCGATGGAGTTCCCGACATAGCCACTTGCGACCCGGGACTGAATCGTTAAAACGCTCATCATTGGATTCAGCGTTAGATCGCCGCCATTGTCCAGCCGCCGCACCGATAGGAGACCCCCGATGCCTGCAACTCTGCGACCCCGACGAAGCTCCCTGTTCATGCCGGGCTCGAACGCCCGTGCTTTGGAGAAAGCCAGAGACTTGCCGGCGGATGCATTGATTTTTGACTTGGAAGACGCGGTCGCACCGGACGAGAAGGAAAAAGCCCGCCTACAAGTCCGGGATACGCTACGCCATGGCGGCTACGGCGCGCGTGAGATCATTGTTCGGGTCAATGGACTCATGACCCCCTGGGGGGAAGACGATGTAGCGACCCTCGCTGCGGAAGCGGCCGACGCTCTGCTCGTTCCAAAAGTGGAGAGCAAACAGGTGGTGGACGGTATCGAAGGACGAATGCATATGGCAGGGGCGTCGGATAACACCGCCATCTGGTGCATGATCGAAACCCCGAAAGGCGTCTTGCGGGCGGAGGAAATCGCCTCGGCAACACCGCGTCTCGGTGCCCTGGTGATTGGGACGTCGGACTTGGCCAAGGATCTACACTGTCTGCACACGCCGCGAAGGGAGCCCTTTATGGCCAGTCTTTCTTGGTGCATCCTCGCGGCGCGGGCCAACGGTCTTGCGATTCTGGATGGGGTGCATTTGAACCTCGCGGATGACCAAGGATTTGCCGAGACCTGCCGGCAGGGCCGGGAAATGGGGTTTGATGGGAAAACGCTTATCCATCCGAAAACCATTGCCGCTGCTAACGAAGCCTATGCACCGGGCACCGAAGAGGTCGACTGGAGCCGCCGGGTTATCGCGGTTCATGAAGAGGCCGCACGCAAGGGGCAGGGGGTGGTCTTACTAGACGGTCAATTGATCGAGAATTTGCATGTGGAAGAGGCCCGACGGGTTGTTGGCCTTGCAGATATGATCGCTGAGCTGGCCGGCAGATAACCGGACGAACATTCATTTCCCAATGAAAAAGCGCGGCTCACAGGCCGTGCCCATCAGGATATCGTATTAAACTTAGCTGTAGGCCAAGCTATCAACCGCTTGGATTTTAGCTTCCGAGACGGCGACGGCCGTTTCCGCTAATTTCCGAGCTGTGTCACTATCGGCGCTGGAAATGTCTTCTCGGGCATCGGCGAGTGATTGCTGCGCTGCAGCCTTGTCGATATCCTCGACCGGCAGCGCTTCCTCTGCCAATACCGTGCAGCGGTTGTCGGAGACTTCAGCGAAACCACCGGCGATGAAGATACGATCCGATACGGCACCGCCCTCATATATGACGATGGTGCCCGGGCGCACGGTCGTGATCGTCGGGGAATGCCGGGGCAGCACGCCCATATCGCCTTCAGCCCCCGGCACGACAACCATGTCAACGGCGCGGGACAGCAAGAGCTTCTCCGGTGAGACCAGTTCGAACTCGACCTTATCGTCGGCCATGCGTCGTATCCTTCAGATTAAGCGGCGCGATTAAGCCGCTTCGGCTGCTTCCGCAGCCATTGCCTTGGCTTTCTCAATGACTTCGTCGATGCCTCCGACCATGTAGAAGGCCTGCTCCGGCAGGTCGTCATACTCACCGTCGCAGATCGCCTTGAAGCCCTTGATCGTATCCTCGAGGGACACAAGTTTGCCGGGCGATCCGGTGAAGATTTCCGCGACGTGGAAGGGTTGCGAGAGGAAGCGTTGAATTTTCCGTGCACGCTCAACCGTCAGCTTATCTTCTTCCGATAGCTCGTCCATGCCCAGGATCGCGATGATTTCTTGCAGCGACTTATAGGCCTGCAAGACTTCCTGAACCTGACGCGCGGTGGCGTAGTGTTCTTCACCGACGATCCGCGGATCGAGAATACGACTGGTCGAATCGAGCGGATCGACCGCCGGATAAATACCAAGTTCCGCAATCTGGCGCGACAGAACCGTCGTCGCGTCCAAGTGAGAGAAGGTCGTCGCAGGCGCCGGATCGGTGAGATCATCCGCCGGGACGTAAATGGCTTGCACCGAAGTAATAGAGCCCTTGGTCGTCGAGGTAATACGCTCCTGCAAAGCACCCAAATCAGTGCCGAGCGTTGGCTGGTAGCCAACCGCCGACGGAATGCGGCCCAACAGCGCCGACACTTCCGAGCCCGCTTGGGTAAAGCGGAAAATATTATCAACGAAGAACAGCACGTCTTGGCCCTCTTGATCGCGGAAATACTCTGCAACCGTTAGACCCGTCAGCGCGACACGGGAGCGGGCTCCCGGAGGCTCGTTCATCTGACCGTAAACCAGTGCCGCCTTGGAAGCGCCCTCGTCTTCGAGGTTGATAACCCCGGACTCGATCATTTCGTAGTACAGATCGTTTCCTTCGCGGGTCCGCTCGCCAACACCGGCAAAAACCGAGTAGCCGCCATGCGCCTTCGCGATGTTGTTGATCAATTCCATGATCAGAACTGTCTTACCGACACCGGCACCCCCGAACAGGCCAATCTTACCGCCCTTGGCGTAAGGGGTCAGCAGATCGACGACCTTAATGCCGGTGACCAGCTGCTCGGTTTCCGTCGATTGGTCGACATAAGGCGGTGAATCACGGTGAATAGGCAGTGTCTGCTTGTGCCCGATCGGGCCACGCTCGTCGATCGGATCGCCGATGACGTTCATGATTCGGCCGAGTGTCTCCGGTCCGACGGGAACCATGATCGGCTCGCCGGTGTCCGTGACTTCGGTGCCGCGGACCATACCCTCGGTCGCGTCCATCGCAACGCAGCGGACGGTGTTCTCGCCCAAATGCTGTGCGACTTCGAGCACCAGCTGTTTACCGTCTTTTTCCATATGCAGTGCATTCAAAATGGCGGGAAGTTCGCCCTCGAAATGCACGTCGACGACGGCGCCCAATACCTGGGTGATCGTACCGACAACGTTACTGGCCATGGATCAGCTCCTTGAGTGTTAATTCTGTTTCCGCTACAGCGCTTCAGCACCGGAGATGATCTCAATCAACTCCTTGGTGATGCCGGCTTGGCGCGCGCGGTTGTAGGTGAGTGTTAATTTATCGATCATGTCGCCCGCGTTCCGCGATGCGCTGTCCATTGCGGTCATCCGGGCACCCTGCTCGGAGGCGAATGTCTCCAACATGGCGCGGAAAACCTGAACCGATAGGTTCCGGGGCAGCAAATCGGCGAGGATTTCCTCCTCGTCAGGCTCGTATTCATAGCTCGCTGCGACACCGCCGCTGATCTCTTCCTCGTCGACCACTTCTGGCACTGAGAAGGGAATGAGCTGTTGCGGCGTGACGTCTTGCGTCAACGCAGAGATAAACTTGTTGTAGACGATCGTGCAGCAGTCAAAATCGCTGTTGTCGAACATCTCGGTGATTTTGCCGGCGATCATATCGGCGCCCGCGAATGTCGGGGCCGGTTTAGCAATTTCCTCCAGCGCCTCGACCAACTTGTCGGGATATTCCCGGCGCATGATCGCGTTGCCCTTCCGGCCGACACCGAACAGCTTGACGGTTTTGCCGTCCGCTTCCAGGTCGCGTATTATTTTGCGGACGCCACGCATGATACTACCATTGAAACCGCCACAGAGGCCGCGGTCCGTGGTCATCACGACCAGCAGATGGACGTTATCGTTACCGGTTCCGGCCAGCAGCTTGGGTCCGCCTTCGCCGCTGGCGCCGCCCGCAAGGGAGCCTAACATGCGTTCCATGCGTTCCGCATAGGGACGCGCGGCAATCGCCTGATCTTGGGCACGGCGCAGTTTGGCGGCAGCCACCATCTTCATCGCCGAGGTGATCCGTTTAGTGGATTTAACGCTCGAGATGCGGGTTCTAAGGTCCTTGAGACTAGGCATCGGCTTTCGCTTGCTCCCGCGCCCTTAGGCGGCGAAGGTTTTTGCGTATTGATCCATGATCTCGGCGATTTTTTTATCCGTCTCGCCCGAGAGCTCGCCCTCGGTCCGGATGGTCGCCAAGATGTCGGAATGATTGTTGTGGAAGTCTTCAAGCAGGCCTTGCTCGAAACGTCCGATATCGCGGACCTCGATGCGATCCAGGTAGCCCCGCACACCGGCGTAAATCGCGATAACCTGCTCTTCAACGGCGAGTGGGCTGTATTGCGGCTGCTTCAGCAATTCCGTCAGCCGCGAACCACGGGCCAATAGGCGCTGGGTCGAGGCGTCGAGATCGGAGGCGAACTGTGAGAAAGCTTCCATTTCGCGGTACTGCGCAAGTTCCAGCTTAATCGTGCCTGCGACCTGCTTCATCGCCTTGATTTGCGCGGCGGATCCGACACGGCTGACCGACAGGCCGACGTTAATGGCCGGGCGGATACCCTTATAGAATAAGTCCGTCTCCAGGAAGATCTGACCGTCGGTGATCGAGATTACATTGGTCGGGATATAGGCGGAGACATCATTCGCTTGGGTTTCGATAATTGGCAGCGCCGTCAACGATCCGTTGCCGTGGGCCTCGCCCATCTTGGCGGCGCGTTCCAGCAAGCGTGAGTGGAGATAGAAAACATCGCCCGGATATGCTTCGCGACCTGGTGGGCGGCGCAGCAACAGCGACATTTGACGATACGCTGTAGCTTGCTTCGAGAGATCATCATAAATGATCAGCCCGTGCATGCCGTTGTCTCGGAAGTATTCACCCATCGCACAACCGGCGTAAGGGGCGAGGAACTGCATCGGAGCTGGCTCGGACGCTGTCGCAGCAACGACGATGGTGTATTCCATCGCGCCGTTTTCTTCGAGCGTCTTAACCACCTGCGCCACCGTCGAGCGTTTTTGCCCGATCACGACGTAGATGCAGTAAAGTTTCTTCGATTCGTCGTCCGTATCGTTGACCGACTTCTGATTGATGATCGTGTCGATCGCGACGGCGGTCTTACCGGTCTGACGGTCACCGATGATCAGCTCGCGCTGGCCGCGGCCGACAGGAACCAAAGAATCGAGCGCCTTGAGCCCGGTCTGCATCGGCTCATGCACGGATTGACGCGGGATAATGCCGGGCGCCTTGACGTCGACCAAGCTGCGCTCGGACCCTTCAATCGGGCCCTTACCGTCAATCGGATTGCCAAGAGCGTCAACCACTCGGCCAAGCAAACCCTTGCCGACTGGGACGTCAACAATGGTGCCAGTCCGCTTGACCGTATCGCCTTCTTTAATGTCACGGTCGTTACCGAAAATAACAACACCAACATTATCGTCCTCAAGGTTCAGCGCCATGCCCCGGATACCGCCCGGGAATTCGACCATTTCACCGGCCTGGACGTTGTCGAGACCGTAGACGCGGGCGACACCGTCACCCACGGAAATGACCTGTCCAACTTCCGCGACATCTGTCTCGGTGCCGAAATTGGCGATCTGTTCTTTCAGGATGGCGGAGATTTCCGCGGCGCGGATTTCCATCAGCCGGCTCCCTTCATTACGAGTTTCATTCTATCAAGTTGGGTCTTTATCGATGAGTCGATCATTCGGCTCCCGACCTGGACCACCATGCCGCCTATCAGGGCGGGGTCTACCTTCATGGAAAGGGCGACGTTACGCCCTTCAACCCGCTGCAACGCCTCTTCAACGGCGCGGGCTTGGTCTTCGCTCAAGCTTTGAGCGGACGTTACTTCCGCCGAAATCTCGCCCCGGCGTTCCGCCAGTTCTGCGAGAAAGGCGCGAATAATATGTCTGAGAGCATAGAGACGGCGGTTCGCGGCGGAAACGCTGACGAACCGCTGCGTCAGTTCGTCCGCGCCCGCATGCTGCAAGAGCGCGCCGATTGCTTGGCTTTGGGCTACGCGTCCGATTATCGGACTCGCCATCATCCGCCGAAGGTCTTCGTTCTCCTCGATCGCGGCGTCTAGCGCCTTCAGATCGTCGGCGACAACGTCCAGCTTTCGCTGTTCGTCCGCCAGCTCGAACAAAGCCAATGCGTAGCGGGCTGCCATTCCCGATTCGCTAGCCTTGGATGCCACCTGGGATTCTCCCCGATTACATTCCGGATATTCGTCTCCGAACCCCGGAATTCCTATAGTTTTAGCCCCTCTATTAGGGCCTTTGCCGGAAGGCGAGCGGTGTTTAGCACATGCAAAAAAGGGGCGCAACCCGCGTTAAAACAGTAGAATTGTTACAGCCCCGCTCACTCCCTCGCCGTGGCACGGTTTTGGAACAAATTTCTCTTGTATAAGGGACCGGAAATAGGGGCGAAAAATGACGAAAAATGCTGTGATGGTGACGGGTGCGGCGAGCGGAATTGGCTATTCATGCGCCCGTGATTTGCTGCGGGACGGGGTATCGGTGGTCGCTGCTGATATTGGCAATATCCCGATCGCGTTGATGGAGGCCGGCAACTGCTTGGCGCAAACATTCGATATATCGTCTCTCGATGCTTGCAAATCCGCGGTTTCCGAGGCCTGCGATAAATTCGGCGGATTGAGTGCGCTTATCCATCTCGCCGGCATTCATCAGACGAAAACTTGGGAGGAAGTCGACGCCGATGACTTTGCGAGAGTGATGGCAGTGAATGTCACCGGCTCTTTCCTGATCGCAAAGGCGGCGGCGGAGACGATGCGAGAGACTGACGGCGCCATTGTGTTAACTGCCTCCGGCGGCGTGGAGCTCGGCGGTGTCGTTGGCGACGGGCGCGGGGGCCCTGCCTATACCAGCTCGAAAGCCGCGATTCGTGGATTAACGCGTTCACTGGCGCGTTCTCTCGGCAAATTTAATATCCGGGTTAACGCGGTGAGCCCCGGGGCCACGGACACTCCCATGATCGGTACCTACGACAACGCCGCCCGCGGCGGTGCCGTGAACCGCACGCCACTCGGCCGGATCGCGCTGCCGAAAGATATCTCGGACGTGGCCCGGTTTCTAATCTCCGACGCGTCGCGGTTCATTACGGGGCAGATCATCCCCGTGAATGGCGGCAGCGCTTTTGGGTAAATCGAAATACCCCTCACTGTTAATCCCTACCGTGAAGGAGAGAGTGATAGGGGATTTACAAAAAGTGATTAAGATCGACATAGAGGCGAATGCAACAACCTGCCATTCGACCGGGCGATGCTATATCTCTAGCGAGGACACCCAACTAATCGGACTGCCGCCGTGCATTATGGCTGGATCGTTGTCGCCGCATGTTTGCTGATAGGCATTTGCGGTTACGGCACTTATTACTGTTTTACGCTGTTCTATACTCAACTTGTGACCGAATTCGGTTGGAGCCGGTCGGCGATCTCGGGGGTGATGTCGCTTGGATTGATTGCCTACGGCCTCTTCGCGCTACCCATGGGATGGTGCGCTGATCGCTTCGGGCCGCGGCGGACCGTTGTTGTTGGCGGTCTTCTGTTCGGCTCCGGGATGGCGCTGGCGGGCACTGTCACTGAACTTTGGCAACTCTACGCGCTATACGGCAGTCTGATCGCTGCCGGTGTTGGTGCCGTTTGGGCGCCTTTGGTGTCGACGGTTTCGCGCTGGTTCGTGGAAAAGCGCGGTCTGGCCCTCGGCATCGCCGTCCTGGGCAGTGGTTCCGGCATTTTTTTTGTAGCACCTCTCGCGGAGTATCTAATCACCACCTCCGGGTGGCGCATGGCTTATATTTGGCTCGGCGTATTGTCAGGCGGGTTGATCGTTGTCGCCGCGTTGTTTCTCGCCCGCGACCCGTGGGAACGCGGTTTGACGCCTTATAGGGCTGCCGCTGGTTCTATTGCTTTGCCCAAGGAAGCATCGCCTCAAGCGCGTGTTCTCGACTTCGTGCGCACATGGTTGTTCTGGCGGATGTCTCTCACGTTTGGCCTTTGGTGGTTTGCGGGCGCGATTATCTATGTGCAGATCGCCCCGTTCTTGCTGGAAAAGGGTTTTGATTCGACAGTGACCGCCAAGTTCGTGGCAATATTCGGTGCAAGCAATTGTCTTGGACGGGTTGGCTTCGGCTGGCTTTCTGACCGGATCGGCAGCGTCCGCACCTATCAATTAGCGCTCGTTTCCTGCGCTGTCGCGAGTACTGGCTTCGGCGCGGCCGAAACGTTCTATCTCGTGGCGATCATCGCGGTCTTACTCGGGTTTGGCGTCGGCGGCGTCTCGGCCCAACTTACCTCTGTTAGCATTGACCTATTCGGCACGAGGGCGGCGGGCGCGCTGATGGGAACGGTACTGGCGCTCATGGGCATTCTCGGCGCTGGTGGCCCGTTGCTAAGCGGTGCGATTTATGATGCGGTACAGTCATATGCACCGGCCTTTCACGGAGGAGCGGCCGTATTCGTGCTCGCGTTGATCGTGTCTTTCGGGCTGAGAAATGGTCGCGGATAAGCTCAAAGAAAGCTGTAGGGATCAATATCCACCTGCACCCGCACGGCGTTCGGTGGTTTGATAGATGCGATCCAGGGCCGAAGCCGGTCCTGGATGCGGACAGCGCGGGTGGTGCGCACCAACAGGCGCCGGCGGTGGCGGCCGCGCAGAATGGCGAGCGGTGCTGGGGCTGGACCCAAAACTTTGAAATCTGGGGCTTGCGGTGCGCTCCGCGCCAAGGCGCGGGCGACGCCGTCGACGTGACTCTCTTCGGGGCCGGAGACGATGATTGCTGCTAGGCGTCCGAAAGGCGGCCAACCGCCTAGTTTTCGTTGCTCCGATTCCGCCGCCATGAAGGCGTCGCGCTCGCCCGCAACCAGGGCCTCCATGACTGGATGCTCTGGATGATAGGTCTGCAACAACACCCGCCCGGGGTGCTCCTCTCTCCCGGCCCGACCCGCGACCTGGTGCAGGAGTTGGTATGTGCGCTCGCCGGCTCGCAAGTCGCCGCCGTTCAGGCCCAAATCCGCATCGATCACTCCGACCAGGGTCAGTTTTGGGAAGTGATGGCCTTTCGCCACCAATTGAGTACCAATCAGGATGTCGATCTCATGATCTTGGACTCGTCGGACGATTTCGGCGGCAGCGCTGGGGCTCCATATCGTGTCGCTGGTCATCAACTCGACGCGGGCTTCGGGATAAAGTGTCGTAACTTCCTCGGCCAACCGCTCAACCCCCGGGCCGCAGGCGGCCATGCGATCTTCGGCCCCGCATTCTGGGCAAATCTTGGGCATGCGGGTGAAATAGCCGCAGTGATGACAATTGAGGCGCCCGGCAAATCGATGCTCCACCAGCCATGAGGTGCAGTTCGGGCATTCCAGGCGATGCCCGCAGGTGCGGCAGAGCGTCAGTGGGGCGTAGCCGCGCCGGTTCAGGAACAATAACGTCTGTTCTTCTTGCTCCAAGGTCTCCGTGATCGCCTTTTGCAGGGGTGGCGAAATCCAAGTTTGCCGCTGCGGTGGGTCTTTCCGTAAATCGACTAGGGATATTTCCGGCAATTTTGCGCCGCCATGGCGGGTGGGCAGATGTATAAAATTATATCGCCCGGCCTCGACATTGGTGGCGGTTTCCAGAGACGGCGTCGCGGTCGCTAATACGACGGGGGCTTTTTCCAGCTGGCCGCGTACCACTGCCATGTCGCGAGCGTGATAGATGACCCCGTCTTCTTGTTTATAGGATTGGTCGTGTTCCTCATCGACGACGATCAAACCCAATTCTTTGAACGGCAGGAACAACGACGACCTGGCGCCGACAACGACCCGCGCGCGCCCATCCGCGACCGCCCGCCACACCCGCCGGCGCCGGGCGCGGGGAACCTCAGAATGCCATTCCAGGGGCGGCGCGCCGAAGCGCTCTTCGAACCGGCCAAGGAACTGTGCGGTCAACGCTATCTCGGGCAACAGCACCAGCACCTGCCGGTCTGCCTCAAGAGCGGCGGCGATGGCCTCGAAATAGACCTCGGTTTTTCCGGCCCCTGTCACACCATCCAATAGGGAGACGGAGAACTCGCCCTCTCGTGTTTTGGCCACCAGATCATCAGCTGCTGTTTTTTGAGCAGGGGAAAGTTCGGGGCCCGACAAGTCGTGGTTTGGCTGGGATAGAGGAGCGTCGTCGGAAATCTCCACCGCGTCCAGGGCACCGAGGTCGGCCATACCCCGTACCACGCCGATACTGACTGCTGCTTCCCGCGCCAAATCCGTCAACCCGCGCGCCGGACCGTCGCGCAACACGTCGATAACCCGCTGGCGCGCCGGTGTCGCTCTGAAATCAGGTGGTGTCGCCGAGAGGCGATAAACGATTCGCGGCCGTCCGGGCAGCAGGGCTTCTGGGATGCTCATGGCCATTCGTAGTACTGCGCCTGGGGCCGACATGGAGTATGCGGCCAGCCAATCCACCAATTGACGCATCGAGTCGCCCATACGCCAGGTGTCGAGTCGCGCTTCGATATCGCGCAACCGCGAGTCGTCGACGGCTTTTACACCCACTGAATGGCCCTTGGCGGCGGGGTCCCAAACGATGCCCACGCGTGTTTGTTTGCCGAGCGGCACATGTACAAAATCTCCTGGAATTACGGCTAAACCCTCGGGCACGCGATAGTCGTACGCCCCGGCCAACGGCAGCGGCAACAGCACGCGGACGCGTTTTGAAGTTCCATTAGGTCGGTCGGTCGAACTGGCGCCTGAGAATCCCATCGGTTAGAGTGTACCCAACAATTATCGCGGCGCCAGATGGCATCGACAACTCAGCCTGGAGGGTTGGAAAAGAACAATGAAATTTTTCGTGGATACCGCTGATGTGGACGCCGTTCGCGACCTGGCCGATACCGGTCTCGTCGATGGCGTGACGACCAACCCGTCCTTGATCGCAAAAAGTGGCCGGAATTTTGTCGAGGTCGTGAAAGAGATTTGCGACATCGTCGATGGTCCGATCAGCGCTGAGGTCACCGCTATCGAATATGACGCGATGGTCGCCGAGGGCCGCAAGCTCGCGAAGATTCATGACAATATCACCGTCAAAGTCCCGCTGACCCGCGATGGATTGAAGACCTGCAAATTGCTGTCGCAGGAAGGCACGATGGTCAATGTGACGCTGTGTTTCTCCGCAAATCAGGCGCTGTTGGCAGCAAAAGCGGGCGCAACCTTCATTTCGCCGTTTATTGGCCGCCTCGACGATATAGCTACGGACGGTATGCAGCTGATTGAGGATATAGTCGATATCTACGATAACTATCCCAACCTGATGACGGAGGTTCTAGTCGCCTCCGTGCGCTCGCCAATGCATGTGTTGCAATCAGCGAAAATTGGCGCAGATGTCGTGACCTTGCCGCCGGACGTCCTGCTCGCGATGTTCAAGCATCCGCTGACCGATAAGGGGCTCGACGCGTTCCTCGCCGATTGGCAGAAGACCGGCCAGTCCATTCTTTAGGAAGAGGGGATGACTCAAGACTCGCCCGATCCGTCACAAGCGACCCAGGTTACAGCGGCGCAAGTTGTCGAGTATATGGAGCAAAATCCGGATTTTTTGAGCCGGAATCCGCAGGCGCTCGACCAGCAAACGGCGCCTGAACGGGAACTTGGTGATGGGGTCGTTGATTTTCAGTCAGCGATTATTTCCCGGCTTCGCGCCGACGTCGCCAGTCACACCGATCGCCAACGGGAATTACTGGATACCAGCCGAGCCAATTTATCAATCCAGGCGCGCGTCCATGAATGCGTCTTGGCGCTATTGGAGGCGCGCAGTTTCGAAAAAGTCATCGAAACCGTCGCCACCGATTTGACGGTATTGCTAGATCTCGATGTCGTCACGCTGTGCGTTGAATCGGAACAGGGTGCCTGGTCTGGTGGGGCCGCCGGCCAGGGCCTTCGCATGATTTCGCCAGGCACCGTCGAAGAAGTCTTCGGCACCGGCGAGGAATTAATTCTGCGCTGCGGTATCGACGGACACGCGGAAGCGTTCGGTGAAGCGGCGAACCTCGTGCGTTCGGAAGCGCTCGTCCGCTTGCAGATTTCGTCATCGACGCCGCCTGCTCTGTTAGCATTTGGATCGCGCGATCCGGAGAAATTTCATCCGGGGCAGGCGACGGAACTCATTGGATTTCTCGCGGCCGTATTGGAAAGTGTCATTCGTGGATGGCTAACACTACCAGACTAGAATCGACTCTCGAAGTGGTTGCGGAAGATGCGGCCCTCGGATCCGTGGTCGCTGACTGGCTGCAGTGGCTGCGCGACGAACGGCGCTCATCTCCTCATACGGTTGATGCTTATGTCCGAGATCTTGCGGCGTTTTTGACATTTTTATCGCAGCATCAAGGCGGCCCGGCGACCCTCGCCGACTTGGAAGCGTTGGGTGCGCGGGATTTTCGCGCCTGGCTGGCCCGGCGCGCTTCGGCCGGGCTTGGGCGCACTTCGACGGCGCGGGCTCTTTCCGTGGTGCGCGGATTTTATGTATGGATGGAGCGAAACGAGCGGGGCCGCAATCATGCAATTCGCGCCGTTCGCACACCAAAATTACCAAAATCGGTGCCGAAGCCTCTGAATGTCGGTGATGCGGCCGTGGCGGTTACGGATATCGGCGCGTTGGCGAGCGAGCCGTGGATTGCGTCCAGGGACATCGCGGTCATGACATTGCTTTATGGCTGTGGATTGCGGATTTCCGAAGCCCTCGGCCTTGCGCGCCGGGATGCTCCCGACGGTAACGCCATGACCGTTCTCGGCAAGGGTAACAAACAGCGCATGGTGCCGGTCTTGCCGGTGGTGCGAGAAGCGATCGGCACGTATCTGGCGGAGTGCCCCCATCATTTGGAGGCGGACGACCCGCTATTTGTCGGCGCTCGGGGAGGCCCGCTCAATGCGCGCATTATCCAACGGCAGATGCAGAAATTACGGGGTTGGCTCGGCTTACCAGATACCGCGACTCCGCACGCGATGCGGCACAGTTTCGCCACACATCTTCTTGCGGGCGGCGGTGATTTGCGCTCCATCCAGGAATTATTGGGCCATGCGTCCCTGTCGACGACGCAGCGTTATACGGCTGTTGATACGGAGAAATTGCTGCGGGAATATCAGGCGACTCATCCCCGCGCTAGGTCCTGAGTGCATCCTAAGTTGCCTCTTATCGCAGCTAAATTGTCGAGACACGTAATAAAGTTGTGCAAAGTGTGATAGTCGTCATGCCGCGCTGAAGGTGCATAAGTCATTTAACTCGTGCATAATCAAGACGCCTCCTATGCACTCCCAACTAGCCCAATTTGGTCACTAACGGGCCGGATTTTCATCCAGCCCGCTTTTTTATCGGGAACTGCCCAGAAAGCGCCGGACCAACAACATCGCGCGAATGCGGGCTTCCCGGATTTGCCGTTCGTATTTGGGAAAGCGCTTTTCTAACAAAATGAGCTTCTGCTTGAACCATGGCGATTCGTAGGAAAGCAGGACCATGCCGATGGCGAGGAATAGAATGCCTTGCAGAATGGGCAGGAACAGGCCGAGCACGCCAAGCACCATGAAGGTCCATCCCAGGCCTTGGATAACTAGGGACCGTGTGCGGCGGCTCATGGCCATCAGATATGGATTGGACGGCCATCGACGGCGAGGGCTGCTTCTTTAACCGCTTCGGTCATCGTCGGATGGCCGTGGCAGGTTCGCGCGACGTCTTCCGCCGAACCACCGAATTCGATCACGGTAACGATTTCCTGAATCAGGTTGCCCGCGTCCGCGCCAATAATGTGGCAACCGAGCACTTCGTCGGTCTCCGCATCCGCGAGCAGCTTGACGAATCCATCGGTGTCGCCGTTGCAGCGCGCCCGGCTGTTCGCCATGAAGGGGAACTTACCGGCCTTAAAGGCGCGGCCCACTTCTTTCAGTTGCTCTTCCGTCTTACCGACCGACGCGACTTCGGGCCAAGTATAGACGATGCCGGGGATGGCGTTGTAATCGATATGCCCGGATTGCCCCGCTAAGATTTCCGCGACCACAACCCCTTCATCCTCGGCCTTATGCGCTAACATCGGTCCCGGAATACAGTCGCCGATGGCATAGATGCCGGGGACGTTGGTCTGGAAATGCGCGTCCACCTGAATGACACCCCGCGCGTCTGTCTCGACGCCGACCGCATCCAGTCCCAGTCCTTCCGTATAGGGTGTGCGGCCGATGGAGAGCAGGACAACATCCGCCTTAAGGGTTTCTGCCTCGCCCCCCGCCGCCGGTTCCACCGTCAGAGTGACGCCAGTCTTGGCTTTCTTCGCGCCGGTGACTTTGGTGGAAAGGCGGAATTCAAAACCCTGATTCTGTAGGATACGCTGGAACTGTTTCGAGACTTCGTCATCATTCGTCGGCAAGATGCGGCTTAGGAATTCGACGACGGTGACCTTCGCCCCGAACCGCGCCCAGACTGAGCCGAGTTCAAGGCCGATTACGCCTCCGCCAATAACGACCAGATGCTTTGGCACTTTCGGCAGAGAGAGCGCTCCGGTGGAGGTCACGATTTGTTTTTCGTCAACTTCTATACCCGGCAGCGGCGCGCTGTCGGAGCCCGTTGCGATGACGATGTTCTTGGTCTCGTACCTGGTCTTCTTCTTGCCGTCGGTGACGACGACCGTGCCCGGCTTTTCGATCGTGCCCAGGCCCTGCAGATAGTCGACCTTGTTTTTCTTGAACAGGAACTCGATGCCCTTGGTCAGATCACCGACGATCTTGTCTTTGTTGCTCATCAGCTTCTTCAGGTTGAG
This sequence comes from uncultured Rickettsiales bacterium, assembly GCA_913046825.1. The sequence continues at coordinate 17,240 of CAJWTF010000014.1, forward strand.
CTTAACCGTACCGACCTCGATCCCGCGTTCTTTAAATTCGTGCGCCGCGTCGGTGTAAAGATGCGAGTTGTGCAACAACGCTTTCGAAGGAATGCAGCCGACATTGAGGCAGGTCCCGCCAAGGGATCCGCGCTTCTCGACGCAGGCAGTCTTTAGCCCCAGTTGCGTGGCCCTGATCGCCGCCACATAACCGCCCGGTCCGCCGCCGATCACGATCAGATCATATGTCTCCGCCATCGCTTAGCACTCCACATTAACGGGTTGGAGCAAGGTAACGGCACTGGCTTCGCATTGTCACCCCTGATTCTCACTCAGGTGGTGAATTCCTGGTCGGTGACGTCGAAACCGTAGAGCCACATATGAGCGTCGCGGTGGCTGTTGAGGCGTTCTTCCAGGTCGTCAACATCGGGATTGTGGAAAAAGGTCATATTCTCGCGCGCCATGCGTTGGACGATGGCGGTGCGCTCGCGGCGCAAATCTTCGTAGCGCCGCAAAGCCGCGGTCGGGTCCGTGTTCTCTTGCAAGCAGCGCATCAATGTGTGCGCATCCTCGATCCCCATCACCGCTCCTTGCGCCATGAATGGCAGCATCGGGTGGCAGGCATCGCCGAGGAGCGCGATGCGCCCCTCCGACCAGCGCGGCATCGGATCGCGATCGAACAGCCCCCAACGGAAGCAGCGCTCGGCGCTTCTAATGAGCACTTTCAGATCTTCGTGCCAGGCGTCGAAATCGCGAAGGAAATCTGCTTGGTCGCCCTCGGCAGACCAGGATTCAGCAGACCAACCTTGACCCTCCAGTACACCGACGCAATTCACCAGTTCGCCGCGACGTAGATAGTAATGGACGAAATGCCCGCCTTGCCCGATCCAGTTGGAAGCGACTGGTCGGATGTGATCCTTCGGCACACGCTCCACCGGGATCGTGGCGCGCCAGGCGATGCAGCCTGTGAAGCTCGGATCGTCGGCTCCAAACAGCGTCTCCCGCACGGCGGAATGGATGCCGTCGCAGCCGATAAGCACATCGCCGGAGACGGTCTCGCCGCCTGCCGTGATCGCTCGGACACCATCGCTGTCCTGCTCGATCCGCGCGACCTTCGCATTGAGGCGAACCGCGATCGGCGCGGCTTCCCGGACGGCAGCTTCTAACACACCATGAAAATCCGCTCGGTGCATGTGGTAATAGGGAAAGCCGAACCGCTTGACACTGGCATCACCAAGCGGGCGGGTGATCAAGACCTCCCCGGTCTGCCAGTGGCGCATCTCGCCGCTCTCCGGATGGAAGGCGACTTTTGTCAGCGCTTCTTCCAGACGAAGATGATGGAGCACCCGCGCGCCGTTGGCGCTGATCTGAATGCCGGCCCCCACCTCGCCAAGCCTCGAGGCTTGTTCCAGGACGGTGACGTCGAACCCTTCCCGCAACAGGGAGAGCGCCAGCGTCAGGCCACCCAGCCCGGCGCCGATAATGATGATTTTTTGTGAAGATTTCGCCATATGGATAAATGTGGGTCGATCAAACTTCTCCGCTAGCGTTTTAAGTGGGGCGTATTACCCTGACTTGCACAATCACTGCCACGAGAAAGAAATATTTCATGGAAGCCGTTCTCGAGAGTCTTACCGCCGGGTTCCCGGTTCTGTTACTGCATTTTCTTGTGACCGTCACAATGCTGGCCGTGGGAGTCGTGATTTATCTTTGGATGACGCCGTATCCGGAACTGGAGTTGATCCGAAATGGAAACATCGCGGCGGCTATCTCCTTGGGCGCGGCAATCTTGAGTCTGGCGATCCCTTTGGCGTTCTCTATGTCGGTCAGCGTCAGCGTTATCGATATTATTGCCTGGGGATTGGTGACCTTGGCCGTCCTGTTGATTGTCTATCGGGTGATCGATTTCCTCATGAAGGACCTGCCGAATCGGATCGAGGACGGCGAGATGGGCCCGGCTCTCCTCCTGGCGTCGGTGAAGCTCGGTGTTGCCGCGATCACTGCCGCTGCCGTGTCGGGTTAAGAGTGAAAGAGCCCCTCCGGTGAAACGTCTTTGGTACATATTTTTGCCAGTGCTCGCGGTGCAGACCTATCTGTTCTATTTCAATCAGGATGATCGGCCGGAGTTCCGTCGACCCGCGCCGGAGCTAATAGCCCCCGCCCCAATTCTCCGTGGCGGTGAGGAAGGTGCGATTTTGCGCTCGCGCTCGCGTCTCGATCCGGCCTTTACGGTCGATGTTGGTGACAAAGGTAACAGCACAGGCACAGCGTTCTCGATCCGGGACGATGGTGCGTGGTTAACGGCGCGGCACGTGGTAGATGGTTGCGACCAAGTCGGCTTGCGGGTCGGCCCCCGCAAAGCCGTGAAGGTGCAACGCGTGCAATCACATCCCAGCGCTGATATCGCCGTGATCTGGACACGCGGTGGCAAACCGGCGATTTCCATTGCGCGTGAAGAGTTGCGACTCAATCAACCGGGCTACCATGTGGGTTATCCCGAAGGAAAACCGGGACAGGTGGTCAGCAGTCTGATCGGACGCCGCAATATGCGGACGGTCGGGCGGTACCGGCAAACCGAACCCGTTGTCGCGTGGGTCGAACGTGCGCGCCATCCGAGGACGAAGTCCTTGGGTGGGATCAGTGGCGGACCTGCCTTGAATGCAGCGGGGGAAATTATCGGCGTGACTGTGGCGGCGAGCAAACGGCGAGGCCGTGTTTTCACCACTGCTCCGGTGACGATGGATGCAATGTTGTCGATGGCGAAAGTCCGCCCCGACGGACAACCCTCTGGCGGCCTCACGGCGGTGGGCCCAAATGATAAGGATTATGTTCGCTATGGCGAAACCTTGCGGGCTAAATTGACCGTCGCAAAAGTACTGTGTCTTGTCGACGGAGCGTCCCGACGGCGTCCCGCGCGGCGCGGTTTCTGAGCGTCTGATGCTTTTGACCCTACAAAGTTTTTTGGGGCTCAGTGTCTTCATCGCCATTGCTTGGACGGTCAGCGAAGACCGCCATCGTATGCCGTGGCGGACGGTGATTGCGGGGCTCTTGTTACAAGCGGCGTTCGCGCTGTTGCTCATCAAACTGCCGGCATCACACATTGTCTTTCAATGGCTCGGCGACGGTGTCGCGGCGTTGCAGGAAGCGACCCAGGCCGGCACCGCGTTCGTCTTCGGCTATCTCGGCGGCGGCGACCTGCCGTTTGATGCCGCCGTGCCGGGCAGTTCGTTCATCCTCGCTTTTCAGGCGTTGCCTTTGGTTTTGGTGATCAGTGCGATGACGGCGCTGCTCTATTATTGGCGCATCCTGCCGGGATTGGTGCGCGTATTTTCCCGCCTGCTGGAGCGCATGATGGGGATCGGTGGTGCCGGTGGGATCGTGGCGGCAGCGAATGTCTTTATTGGCATGATTGAGGCGCCGCTGTTGATCCGACCATATTTGGCGCGCCTCGACCGCAGCGACCTCTTCCTGGTGATGAGCTGTGGCATGGCAACCATCGCCGGGACGGTGTTGGTGCTTTATGCGGTGATACTGCAAGGCGTCATCCCCGACCCGGCTGGACATTTGTTGACCGCATCGCTGATGAATGCGCCTGCCGCTATCGTCATGGCCAAGGTGATGATACCCGGAATCGTCTCCGTCGACGCAGAGGTATTGGACATTCCTCGCTCCAGTGACGCCAGCGCCATGGATGCGATCGCGCGCGGCGCTATCGAGGGAGCAGGATTGCTTATCAATGTGATCGCCATGTTGATCGTCTTGGTGGCCTTGGTGCATCTCGCCAACGCGGTTATTGGGTTACTGCCATTTGTCGATGGCGAAGTCTTGAGCTTGCAACGCATCCTTGGTTGGATCATGGCGCCGCTCGTCTGGCTTGCTGGCGTGCCCTGGCAGGACGCTGTTGCGGCAGGCGGACTGATGGGAATCAAGACGGTGCTAAACGAGTTCCTCGCCTATGTCGAGCTGGCCAAGATGGGTGCAGGAGACTTGGCGGCCCGAACACGTTTGATAATGAGCTACGCACTCTGCGGCTTCGCCAATCTCGGTAGTCTTGGTATCATGATCGGCGGCCTCGCGACCATCGTACCGGAACGCCGCGCCGAGATCGCTGGATTGGGCATGCGCGCTATCCTGGCCGGAACTTTGGCGACATTATCGACGGCGGCCGTGGTAGGGATTGTTTATTGAATGCCGTTCGCAGCAGGTAACTACGTGTCGAGCAATTCCGGCGCAAACAGCTCTTCCGGGGAAAGTGATCCCGCGAGAAGTTCCTGTTTTTCTAAGTACCGAAGAAACACATTAAAATCCTTGCGGTTGGCCCCATAGCCGTAAGGCCAAGGATCGCGGCCCAAAGCGGCAAAGCTTGCCTCCATTTCTGGCACGAGCCAGGGTACCATCACCGACAGCGCGTCGATGTCGTATAGGCGGGCAAGCGATGTTTCTTTCGCCGCCAAGAACGCATCGTAAAGTGCCTGGGCCGTTGACGGGTCGCGGTCGTATATCTCGCGGCGCACCACGAGCAAATGCATGATCGGAAAAATACCGGAGGCGTCGTAATAGGTGCGCTCCGCGGCTTTCACGTCGGGAAACAGATAGCGCAACCCGCCGCTCTCCATGCCCTCGGGCATGCGCGTCGTGATCAAGGCATCGATATCGCCGGCAAGCAGAACGCTGTTGAGGCTTTGGTCTTCCGGCAGGTCCGTGACGCTATATCGTTTTGGCAGGCGTAATGGCATTTTCTCGCCGCGCGCGCCCGGTTGATTGACGCCGCCCCGGATCCACTGAACCGCTTTCGGGTCGACATCATGATATTCGTCAAGAATACCGCGCATCCAGACGACGGCCGTCATTTGGTATTCGGGGATACCGATCCGGGCGCCCGCCAATTGTTCTGGCGCCTCGATGCTGGATCCCTCACGCACGAAGACGCAGCCGTGTCGAAACATGCGCGAGACAAAAACGGGGATGCCGACAAAGGGCCGCTCGCCGCGTGACATCAGTATGCAATAAGCAGCGAAGGACATCTCAGTGACGTCGAAGGCGCCGTCCTGCAGCGCACGCCGAAAGATACCAATGGGGGACGAGCGGTCGAATGTGAGGTCGAGCGCCGGCGTCGGCACGTCGCCGAGCAGCAACGGCAGCATGCGGTCATTGGTGGAAATGCCGACGGTGAGGGATGTGGTCATGGAGCCCCGTCGAAAGGTGAATGTGTTAACCGAATGCTAAACGTCGATCAACAATCGCTGTGGATCCTCGATGCATTCCTTCAGGCGCACCAGGAAGGTGACAGCCTCACGGCCGTCGACGATGCGGTGATCGTAGCTCAATGCCAGATACATCATGCTGCGGATCTTGATTTCATCGCCGATCGCCATCGGGCGTTTTTGAATCTTATGCATGCCGAGGATCGCTGATTGTGGCGGGTTTAAGATTGGCATCGACATCAACGATCCATAGACGCCGCCGTTGGAAATCGTAAAGGTGCCGCCGGTCATTTCGGCCACGGTCAATTTGCCGTCGCGGGCGCGGCGTCCGAATTCACCGATTGTTCGCTCGATATCCGCGAAGGTCATCGTGTCCGCATCGCGCAGCACTGGCACCACAAGGCCTTGTGGTGTGCCAACCGCAACGCCGATATCGTAATAGTTCTTATAGACGATTTGGTCGCCATAAATTTCCCCATTGACGGCGGGCAGCTCTTGCAGCGCCAGGGTGCTCGCCTTCACGAAAAAGCTGAGAAAGCCGAGACGCACACCATGTTTTTTCTCGAAGGCATCGCGATACTCCGAGCGCAACGCCATCAAGCTCGTCATATCCACCTCGTTATAGGTGGTAAGAATCGCGGCGGTGTTCTGTGCTTCCTTAAGGCGTTGCGCGATACGTTGGCGCAAACGCGACATTTTGACAATTTCCTCGCGCGGGTCTTCGGCACGGGGCGGTAGTTCGGCGGCGGTAACGATGCTCGCCATGGGAGCCGTGGGCATTGGGCGAGCCGCTACTGGTGCCGGTTTCGCGGCGGCAGGAGCCGCGGTGCCGCCCTGGGCGATGAAGGCTTCGACGTCACCCTTGGTGAGCTGGCCTTTCTTGCCGCTCGCCGGGATGGCAGCTGGGTCGAGCTTATTATCTTCGATCAGTTTGCGAACGGCCGGGGAGAGCTTGCCGTCCGATTCAGAGGCCGCAGGCGTCGGCGCTGGTGTGGGTGCAAGCGCTGGGGCCGCCGGTACTTCCGCTTGCGGGGCGGGGGTGGCGCTCGCAGTGGCGCTTTCGTCAAGGCTGCCGAGCAGGGCACCGACCGCGACTTCGGCGCCGTCAGAGGCCGCGATCTCGGTCAGAAAGCCCGCCGATGGTGCGGGAACTTCGACCGTGACCTTGTCGGTCTCCAGTTCGACCAACGGTTCGTCTACCTCGACGGCCTCGCCGACATTTTTGAACCATTTGAGAACGGTCGCCTCCGACACCGATTCGCCGAGCGCGGGGACCATGATTTGAACCGACATTTGTCGAGCCTTTCCTGATAGAGTCTTCTTGATTTGAGCCTACGAACGCTTAACGCGCACGGACTTTTTAGCGGGCGCTTTACGCGGGGCCCGCGCGGGTTTCTTGGTGGGCAAGGTGAGCGCCTCGTCGACCAGTTTTTCTTGTTCCATCGTGTGACGGCGGAGCGATCCGGTGGCCGGCGACGCGGCTTCGGGGCGGCCCACATAGGTCACCTGAGGATTGGCTGCGCCGATATCTTCCAGCACGTCCTCGACCCGTTCGCGTGCGAAAAACCAGGAGCCCATATTCCTAGGTTCTTCCTGGCACCAAACAAAACCAGCGTTATTGAAACGCTCAAGGTCCGAGGTCAGTGCTTTCTTTGGGAAGGGATAAAGTTGTTCCATCCGCATGATAAAGACATCCTTGAGGCCGCGCTTGTCGCGTTCCTCAGCGAGGTCGTAATAAACCTTGCCCGAACACAGAACGACGCGCCGGATGTCGCTATCCTTTGCGAGCTCCTTGGTCTGATGTCGGTCGTCCCAGAGTACGCGGTGGAATGTGGTTCCCATCGCCATCTCACTTAACGCTGAGACGCAGCGTTTGTGTCGCAGTAGGGATTTTGGCGTCATGATGATTAGTGGCTTGCGGAATTCGCGCCGCATTTGCCGCCGCAATACGTGGAAGTAATTTGCAGGCGTCGTCAGATTCACGACCTGGATATTGTCTTCTGCGCTGAGCTGCAGGTAGCGCTCTAGCTTTGCAGAACTATGCTCCGGTCCCTGGCCTTCATAGCCATGCGGCAGCAACAACACGAGGCCGCTCATCCGTAGCCATTTAGACTCGCCGGAGACGATGAATTGATCGATTATGACCTGTGCGCCGTTAGCAAAATCGCCGAACTGCGCTTCCCACATCACCAGTGAGTGCGGCTCGGCCAGGGAATAACCGTACTCGAATCCGAGCACGCCGAATTCCGAAAGCGGGCTATCGATCACCTCGAAAGGCGCTTGGCCGTAACGAATATTGCTGAGTGGTATATACCGATCTTCGGTGGATTGATCGATTAATACGGCGTGGCGTTGGCTGAAGGTGCCTCGCTGTGAATCTTCGCCTGATAGGCGGACCGGAATGGATTCGCACAGAAGCGTGCCGAGGCCCAATGCTTCCGCTGTCGACCAATCGATGCCTTCGCCGGATTCGATCATCTTTCGTTTTGCGTTCAGCTGCCGGACAATTTTCGGATTAACTTGGAAATTTTGCGGCACTTCGGAAATTGAGTAGCCAACTTCCTGTAAAAGCCCAAGATCGACACCGGTCTCGCCGCGCCGCGCATCGCCGCTGGCCAATTGCATGCCGGCCCAACGGCCCTCCAGCCAATCCGCCTTGTTCGGCTTATAGCTGTTGGCGGCTCCGAATTCGAAATCTAGATGGGCGCGGAAATTTTGCACCACTTTGTCGCCTTCGCCCTTCTCGATCAGCCCTTCGTCTTCGAGGTGCTTGGCATAAAGCGCGCGCGTCGTCGGCTGCTCCTTGATATGCCTGTACATAATCGGTTGGGTGAATGCTGGCTCGTCGGATTCGTTGTGACCGTGACGGCGATAACACCACATGTCGATCACGATGTCCTTCTTGAAGCGTTGCCGATACTCCATCGCGATGCGGGCGACATGAACGCAGGCTTCCGGATCGTCACCGTTAACGTGAAGGATTGGTGCGGAGACGACCTTGGCTACGTCCGAGCAATACGGTGAGGAGCGTGAAAAGCTGGGGCTGGTCGTGAAGCCGATTTGATTATTCACTACCAAGTGAATGGTCCCGCCGGTTCGATAACCGCGCAATTGCGAGAGATCGAACGTCTCCGGCACGATACCTTGTCCGGAGAACGCGGCATCGCCGTGCAGCAATAGACCAAGCACTTTCTCGCGTTGCTCATCGCCCTTTTGGCGTTGCTTCGCGCGGACCTTGCCGAGCACTACCGTGTTGACCGCTTCCAGATGGCTCGGGTTGGCGGTCAATGAGAGGTGAATGCTGTTGCCGTCGAAATCCCGGTCGGCGGAGGTGCCGAGATGGTATTTAACGTCGCCAGAGCCCTGTACATCCTCGGGGTTGGCGGGGTTGCCTTGGAATTCTGAGAAGATCGCGCGGTATGGTTTGCGCATAATATTCGCGAGCAGATTGAGGCGCCCGCGATGTGGCATACCGATGATCACTTCGTCGACGCCAAGTTGAGCGCCACGCTTGAAGATTTGCTCCATCAATGGGACCATCGATTCGCCGCCATCGAGGCCGAAGCGTTTCGTGCCAGTGTATTTGCGGTCGAGATATGTCTCAAATATCTCCGCCTGGGTCAGCCGTTCCAAAATGGTGCGGCGGCCAAGGTCCGTGAAATCAGTGCGGTTGCGAATGCCTTCGATGCGTTCTTGAATCCAAGCTTTCTCATCCGGCTCCTGGATGTGCATGAATTCGACGCCGATCTTGCCGCAATAAGTTTCTTCCAAAACCTTGACGATTTGGCGCAGCGTCGCGCTTTCCATGCCGAGCACGTAGTTGATGAAGATCGGCCGGTCCATGTCGGCATTGGTGAAGCCGAAGGATTCGGGGTCGAGTTCGGAATGCGGTAACGGTTTGAGGATGCCGAGCGGATCGAGCTTTGAGTGCAAGTGCCCGCGGACGCGGTAATTGCGGATTAGCATGAGTGCCCGGATCGAATCCATCGTGGCTTGGCGGATTTGCTCTGGTGCCGCCATTGGCATGAAGGGCATGCCCTTCATGTGCGCCGGGTACGCCTGACGTTCGACGCCGGCCGTTGCGTCTGACATTGACGGTGCGTCGCCATTACCGCCAATCACTGATGTTTTGCGTGGTGCCCAGCTCGCGCCTTGTTGCTCGTCTACGACGTTCTTGCCGTCATCGGCGAGGTCGCGGAATACTTCCGACCATTCGGGATCGACCGAACTCGGATCCTCGAGATAGCGTGCGTACATCTGCGCCAAATAGGTCTCGTTGGCACCGTAGAGGTATGAATTACTTTCGAAATCAAAACTCATGAAACCGCTCCCTAGTGGGGCGGGGCGGCCCGGGGTCCGCCCCCGTCGTCAGTCCTACTGCGTTAACCTTTTATGGCTGCCATCATGGTCTCGCCGATCGCCGCTGGGCTATCGGAGACCAAGATGCCGGCGCTCTTCATCGCTTCCATCTTATCGCCCGCGGTTCCCTTTCCGCCAGAGATGATGGCACCCGCGTGGCCCATGCGCTTGCCCGGTGGTGCGGTTTGTCCGGCAATGAAACCACACATCGGTTTTTTCACCTTCGAATCTTTGATGAACTGTGCCGCATCTTCTTCCGCGGATCCGCCGATCTCGCCGATCAGGACGATCGCCTCGGTCTCGTCGTCACCCAGGAATGCATCGATGCAGTCGATAAAATTCGTACCATTAATCGGGTCACCGCCAATGCCGATGCAGGTTGATTGGCCAAGACCGGCCGCTGTCGTCTGTGAGACCGCTTCATAGGTCAAGGTGCCGGAGCGCGAGACAATGCCAACCTTGCCGCGCTTGTGGATGTGGCCCGGCATGATGCCGATTTTGCATTCGTCCGGTGTGATGATGCCTGGGCAATTTGGGCCGATGAGACGGCTGCTGGAGGTTTGCAAAGCGCGTTTGACGCGCACCATGTCATAGACTGGGATGCCTTCGGTGATGCAGATGATGAGCGGAATTGCCGCGTCAATCGCTTCCTCGATGGCGTCGGCAGCAAAGGGTGGTGGCACGTAAATCACCGAGGCGTTGGCGCCAGTTTGATCGACCGCTTGCTGCATGGTATCGAAGATCCGCAGGTCGAGATGCGTCCCACCCCCTTTACCCGGTGTGCAGCCACCGACCATCTTCGTGCCGTAGGCGATGGCTTGTTCGGAATGGAAGGTGCCTTGGCTGCCGGTGAAACCTTGGCAGATTACCTTGGTATCGTTGCCTACCCAGACGGCCATTATTGCGTCTCCTTCACGGCTTGTACGATTTTCGCAGCCGCATCCGCGAGATTATCCGCGGCGATGATCGCGAGGCCAGATTCACTTAAAATCTGTTTGCCGAGATCGACATTCGTCCCTTCAAGCCGAACCACCAGCGGCACCTGTAGGCTGACTTCCCGCGCCGCCGCCACTACGCCTTCGGCGATGACGTCGCAGCGCATGATGCCGCCGAATATATTGACCAAAATGCCCTCAACGTTGGGGTCCGAGAGGATGATCTTGAACGCTGTGGTGACCCGCTCTTTCGTGGCACCGCCGCCGACATCGAGAAAGTTCGCGGGCTCCGCACCGTAAAGCTTGATGATATCCATCGTCGCCATTGCGAGGCCGGCACCGTTCACCATGCAGCCGATGCTGCCATCGAGTTTGATGTAGTTGAGTTCGTGTTTGGACGCTTCGAGCTCGGTCGGGTCTTCCTCGTCCTCGTCGCGCATCTCCGCGATATCGGGATGGCGGTAAAGCGCGTTGTCATCGAAATTCATTTTGGCGTCGAGCGCAATCACGTCGCCGCTGCCAGTCACGACCAACGGATTAACTTCGAGCAGACTGGCGTCGAGTTCGGTGAATGCCTTGTACAGGGCGGTGAGTAGTTTGACTGCGGATGAAACCTGCTTGCCTTCCAGACCAAGGCCGAATGCGATTTGACGGGCGTAGAAACCTTCCATGCCAAAGATCGGATCAATCGCTACTTTGATGATCTTTTCTGGTGTCTTCTCGGCAACTTCCTCGATATCCATGCCACCTTCTGTGGAGGCCATGACGGTGATCCGACTCGTCACCCGATCCATTAAGATCGAGAGGTAAAGCTCACGGGCGATATCGCAGCCGTCTTCGACATATATGCGTTTGACTTCCTTCCCGAGGGGACCCGTCTGTTTGGTGACCAAGGTTTGGCCCAACATCGCCGCCGCGCCGTCTTTGACGTCGTCGACAGATTTCGCCAAGCGGACGCCGCCCTTTTCGGGATCGCCGTCCTTGAACCGCCCGGCACCTCGTCCACCTGCGTGAATTTGGCTTTTCACGACCCATACTGGACCCGGAAGCGACTTCGCGACGTCGACTGCTTCCGCGGTTGTGTAGGCAATTCCGCCATTAGGTACGGCGACGCCGAATTTCTTTAAAAGGCTTTTCGCTTGGTACTCGTGAATATTCATATTGTCACGCTGATTGCCTTGTGAGTTGGCAATATTCCTCACCGTTATTGTCAAAACATCTAATTCTGCACGCAAACGGTAAAGGAAACATTACCACCATGTCTTAGATGGGTCGCAAATCATTTCTTCGTGGCGGCCGCCTTCTCCTTGGCTTCCATCTTCTCGACGACCTTCACCAACCCCTTAACGTGTCCAACGGATGTCTGGAACGCCTTCTTCTCGGAGGCATTGAGTGCAATTTCAACGATTTTCTCGACACCCTTGGCACCAATCACGACGGGCACGCCCACATAGAGACCTTTGACTCCGTATTGGCCGTTTAGATACGCGGCGCAGGGCAGGACGCGTTTCTTATCGAGAAGATAGGATTCCGCCATGGCGATTGCCGACGACGCCGGCGCGTAAAAGGCCGAGCCGTTGCCGAGCAGTTCGACAATCTCGCCGCCGCCGTTTGCCGTGCGTTTGACGATGGCGTCGATGTTCTTCTTCGTGGTCCAACCCATTTTGATCAGGTCCGGCACCGGGATACCGGCGACTGTCGAGTAGCGCACCAACGGCACCATTGAATCGCCGTGGCCGCCGAGCACGAACGCGGTCACGTCTTCGACCGAGACGCCGAACTCTTGCGCGAGGAAAAGACGGAAGCGGGCGCTGTCCAGTACGCCGGCCATGCCGACGACGCGATTGTGCGGTAGGCCGCAGGCATCGCGCAGAATACCGACCATAACGTCGAGCGGGTTGGTGATGCAGATGACGAAGGCTTTCGGGCAGTACTTCTTAATGCCCGCGCCGACTTGGCGCATCACGTTGGTGTTGATGCCAATCAGATCGTCGCGGCTCATGCCTGGCTTACGTGGCACGCCGGCGGTGACGATCACGACGTCCGCATTGCGCAATCCCACATAGCTGTTCGCACCTTTGATTGACGCGTCAAAGGCTTCGACGGTGGAGGCCTGTTCGAGATCGAGGGCTTTGCCTTGAGGCACGCCCTTTACAATGTCGAACAGTACGACATCGCCAAGTTCTTTCAGTCCTGCCAGAAGGGCCAGTGTGCCGCCGATTTGGCCGGCGCCGACGAGTGCGATTTTATTGCGTGCCATGAGAAGTTCCTCTTTGTCCTGCGTCGTGCGAGCTGTTTCGGAGGATTAATTGGATTTTGTCGGCCCGCAGCGGCGAAATCTGTGAATTCTTCGCGTGTCCTACAGCGATTTCCTGTGGAGGGCAAGCAGATGCTCGAGGGTGCGCCTAATTCAACCATCGTGAGGGTTCGGGATCAGTCTCGATGGGGCCGTGCCCAACGATCTCGCCACTCGTTCATGGTCTCCAGCAGCTTATGCGAGGAGAGCGTATAACCGGCAGGAACCGCCTGCTCCAGAGGGATTTCCGTGTCAGGGTCTAGATACATGAATGCGATGGACGAGCCGAGCAATCTGCGTCGCATAGCGAACTGACCCACATCGCTCCAATTGTAGTATCGGGACTTAAAGAGTTCGCGAATCTCGACTCCTTCCCGGGTCAGCCGGAGAAACGACGCGTTCGGCAAATGCGATCCAAGCAAAACTGCGGAGCCTGCCGTCATGAGTAAAGCGACGAGATAGGCCGGGAAAATATCCGTGCGGCCTTCGTGGGCCATCAAGATGAGAAGGACGCCGAAACTAATGCAGGTCACGGAGAAGAGTAAATTTCTCGGCAATGACGGGCGCACGATCAATTCGTTCGATTGTGGAATCTTGTCTGGCATCACCCGTTTGTCCCGGCATAGGGCGAATTGATATATTCTGGCGTCTGCATTTCCACCAGCCGGCTGGTCGTCCGTTGGAATTCAAAAGCATGCGTGCCGGCAGCGTAGAGTTCCTCCGGAGGCGCTTCGGCGGATGCCACTAAATTGACTTTCTTTTCATACAATACATCGATTAGGTTCATGAATCGTTTTGCCTCGTTGCGCATATCTCTAGACATGCGAGGGATACCGCCTAGGATTATTGTATGAAAGCGGTCGGCTACGGCAATGTAATCTTCGGCACCGAGGGGTCGCTGGCAAAGTTCCTCGAAATCAAAATAAGCGACGCCGCGCGCGGCTTTTACCACGTCGATCTCGCGCCCTTTTACCGATAAGCTCTCTTCTTCGATGCGTGCCCCTTCTGTAAGGTCGGCGAAAGCCAGGTCGAGGGCATGGTCCGATCCGTCGCCGAGAGGGGTGTGATACACCTGCATCCGGCTAAGACGCGCTTGGCGGTAATCAGTCGGTGATGACAGTTCGAGGATATTCAATCGGTCCTTGATTAAGTCGATGAACGGCAGGAACCGGTCCCGCTGTAGCCCGTCCAAATAGAGATCATCGGGTGCGAAATTCGATGTCGCGACGACAACGACGCCAGCATCGAAAAATCCTTCGAATAAGCGGCCGAGCATCATCGCGTCGGCGATATTCGTGACGTGGAATTCGTCGAAACAAAGGAGCGCCGATTTTCCAGCGATCTCCCGCGCGATTCGCGGCAAGGGATCGATCTCGTCCTTCGGTTTTTCGGTCGATTGGCGCCAGGCATGGATCGTGTCGTGCACCTCGATCATAAACTCGTGGAAATGAACGCGGCGCTTACTGTCGACATCGGCGCTGTCAAAAAATAAGTCCATCAGCATCGATTTACCGCGCCCCGCAGGGCCGAAAATATAAAGGCCTCGAGGCGCCGGTTTGGGCTTTCCTCCGAAACCGAGCCGTGCTTTCCAGCCCACTGGGACTGGCTCCGGACGATATCCTTTTAAAAGATCGTGGAGGCGTTGCAAGGTTTCCGCAGCCGCGGCTTGAAGCGGGTCTTCCTTAATATCGTTGGCATTCCGCAATGTGCGGTAGGCCGAAAGAGGGCCGTCGGTCATGCTGGATCAGTTTTTACGATCAAAGATCTAAAAGCGGTAATTAACGGCAAACAACACGTCGTGCGAGACATGGTTCTCCGCCTCGACCTGTGTGCCGATGCTGGATACACCTGTATCGACCTCACCGAGGTTAATATAGCGATAGCCGAGATCAATATCCCAATGCTTGGCGAAACGCCATGTCACGCCGGCCACGCCCCCCCAGGCGAAGTTGTGCTCGCCATTCTGATATTTCTCAATTTCACCGCTAATGATGTTATTGCGCTCGACATTAGAGTTATTTTGCGCCCAACCGATACTGCCGCCTGCGTATGGCGTGAAATCCGAATTGTTTCGATATTCGTAAGCCACGTTAAAAAGGCCAGTGACGGTGGAAAGGTTATTCTCATATCCGATTGAGGCACCGACATCGCGGGTGTCATAGTCAAACCGGTAGCGATAGCCGACTTCAATTTCGGTCCGTAGTGGCAGTGATTTCCAGCGGTAACCTAAGATGAGCGCATTGCCCGCCACTAGATCTTCATCATGATTGATTTGTAATTCGCCGGTAAAGCTCGTCGTTTTTGAATCCTGTACCTCGGCATACGCGCCGATGAAACGGAGTCCGAGATAGCGCCCATGCTCGCCATTGCCCGCCCATGCGTTTGGAACCGCCCCCAATAGGACGGCCATCACCGCTAAAGGCAAAGGCCACACTCGCTTCATTATCTCCCTCTCCGCCGGAAATCAGCATTTTCGCTGTCGCATTTCTCGGTGTAACTCGACTTCTTGTATGCAAAATGGCGGTCAAGATGTCGAGTAATTTGTTACGACTCAAGGAAATAGCCATATGTTTTTACGTAGGAGGCGGCAGTATAAAACATCTTGTGGTCGGCGGCCAAACGCACGCTAGTCGTTGTCTGTAGGGCCGGTATTCGAAAGCGCAAATGTATCCTCCATTTCGCGTCGGATACGATAGGCTTCAGACGTCTCATTGTTTTCCGCATCGGTCCAACCGATCTGTTCACCTTTACGGATTGCCCGTTTTAATTTCACGTGATGAGCGAGGCCGATGGGCAATCCGCCGGTCTTCAAAGAGTCTTCCGCCGGCATCAACTTGCCCCAAACCGTATAACCACCCTCTCCGTCGAGGACCTCTCCTGCCTTCAGGTCGCGTTTGGCCGTCGCGACGACGTCGCCGCGCCACCCGTCCGGCGAGCCGGTGGCTTCGCCGCGGAGCGCCGCATTGGCGACTGAGATCCCAAGCTCCAGACCGATCAAGTGATAGGGTTTGTACATCGCGGCGTATTGGCCAATGGCAGATTGTATAAGGCCGTATTGCGCGAAGCATTCCCGTACGTACTCGTCCGGTGCTTCCAAAGTGGCGAAGACACCCCATCTCAGGTCGTTGACAACCTCGCGGGCATCGCGCTCCGAACTGGAAATCACTTCGACTTGTCCTTTGTGATGCAAGACGCCGCCCTCGGTTTTGGGCCGCATGACATGGGTGAGGTCTTGCGTGCCGCAAGGTGGGAAGACCAGTCCGTGCGGCGCGGGCGTTAGTCCGGTCGCATTAGCGACGGCGGCCATCTCGATGCCGGATTTTGTGCCATCGAGAAACGAGTTGAACATCTGGCTGTTGAGGCCGGCGGCGTTGGCTTCGTCCGGCGTCAGGTTTTGTCCGTAATGCTGCCACACGGTCTCCGGTGTAGATTCGTGATAAACTGGTAGGTACTTCGTGCCCTTGCCGGCGGAGACGACATCGAACCCGGCGGCCCTTGCCCAATCGACGATCTCCGCGATCAGCGCCGGTTGGTCGCCATATGCCAAACTGTAAACGCCGCCGGCTGCTTCGACCTTGCGGGCGAGAATTGGGCCCGCAAGGACATCGGCCTCAACATTCACCATGACAATGTGCCGGCCATGCTCAGCGGCCAAAAGGGCGTGGCGAATGCCCACGGCAGGCACGCCGGTCGCATCAATGACGACGTCCAATCCGTCCGCCGCCACCAAGGCCTGGGAGTCCTCGGTAATGAACGTTTTCCTCGTTGCGACGGCATCGGCGAAGGAACTCGCATCGTATTGTTCCTTGGGCCAACCCACCCGCCGTAGCGCCATCCGAGCCCGTTGCGGCGATAGATCGGCGATAGCCATAATGTGAACGCCAAGTGTTCTGCGCGCCTGCGCCAAATACATTGAGCCAAATTTTCCCGCACCGATAATGCCAACACGAATGGGGCGATCCTCGCTTTCGCGTCGCGATAGGAGGGCGTGGAGTGACATGTTCGCTTCAATCTTGACTTAGAAGTTGTGCGGAACTTAATTCCGTCGCGATAGCGTTAATTTGGATAGTCAATTTTACATGCCGTTTTAGCACTATGTGGGAAACCTTCTATGGTGTGAAAAGTGCGGTCGGCGAAGAGGGTTACTCCGCCGCCGCGTCGCGCG
Organism: uncultured Rickettsiales bacterium; assembly: GCA_913046825.1. Next base: position 34,178 of record CAJWTF010000014.1, read on the forward strand.
CCAATTCTCGGAGGCAATCTTCCGGTAGGCTTTCGATCGGTGTGAAGTCGCGGTGGGCGATCCATTCGGCACGTTTATAACGGCGAATGTGATTTTCCACATGGCACAGCGATAAATAGACGATGGTGCGGTCGAAGGGTGACATGTTGCTCGGTGAGCCGTGCACTAAGTTTGAGTTGAACATGATCACCGAACCGGCCGTGCCCTTTGGTGAGATGATCCCACCTTCATCGACCAACCGCGCGATGGTATCGTTATCGATGGTCCAGAGTGGATAGCTGGTGGTTTTCAAATCGTGGCCGGCCTTGATCACACCGCCCTTATGGCTGCGCGGGATAAACATCAGGGCACCGTTGAACTCCGTCACGTCTTCCAGAAACAACGCGATATTCATGGCGCGCGGCTCGGGCATTTCGTCGTCACGGTGCCAGACGCCGAAATCCTGATGCCATTGCCAGACATCACCGTTAAAGGCGGCCTTCGCATTGATCTTGAATTGATGCATGTAGACGTCGCCGCTGAGCAATTGCTTGACCGGTTCCACTAGACGCGGGTGGCGACCGAGACGGCGATAGGCTTCGTTATAATTCTGCGCTGCGAAGGCGGTGCGAGCGGTCGTACCATCCTTTTCCCGGAAAATTTCTTCCCGCTCCATCGCAAAGATACGATGGGCTTCTTGGTTTAGGACGGAGACTTCCGTCGCGTCGAAGACATCCTCGAAGAAGAGCCATCCCTCTTCGTCAAATTGTTTCAATTGATTTTCGCTGAGCATTAACGTCATCGCCTTCTCCCGTTACCGCCAAAGTATTCCTTGTGTGTCTTCGGCTTTCAAGCCGCAAACGACGGTTACTGATGAACGGCATCCTCACCGCACGTTGCCGCATGGGGTTATTACTCTGCTGGTCGACCGACAAAGGTCGCATAGCCACAGTCTAAATGCGATTAAGACGGTCGCATAAGAAGTTTTATACTTCATGATTGTGTTCGACGCGTCAGCCGCAGAGCGGTCGTCGGCGGTATCTCATTCCTTGGAAGGAAATATCCATGTTGGCTGTCGAAGGTGTGTTGTGGAGTTGCGGGGGTATTGTCCTCTTTTACGTATTGTTGCATCTGCGCCGTCGTGATCAGTTCGCGAGATTATTGAGGTCTCGTGCCATCGGTGAATTGTGCATCTTTACCGCGATGTCCATCTCGCTATACGGCATTGCGATGTTGGGAAGGTTTAGCGCGTAATTGGCGATTCAGTCTTATGGCATGCAAGAAACATTGATGATCGGTGCCATTATCATCGTTTTAGCGTTGAGCACTTGGAAGCTTTACAATCCACTGACGGGTGCGCTGTAAGTTTTTACTTTACGGATCCTTCCGCGAGCGCTGCATCAGTGCTGCAAGTGCGTGTGCGCTCGAGTTTTCCGAACGGGATAAGGCGTCGATGACGTTAGCTCTGTCCTGTGCCGTCCGGTTTTGGCTGAGTTTGAATTTGCATTCGATCCGTTTGATCGGGATTTCGAAGCAGACGATGGCGCGCAGCATGCCGTCGATATACTCCGCCTCGACACTCTCCATTGCCCATGGTGTTTCGAATTGAGCTTCGTGATGGTCGACCAACTTCTTCTGTCCCGCATACACTGCATCCGGATCGTCAATGATTTGTGGGATGCCATAGACATGAGCCGCCGCGTAATTCCAAGTCGGCACTGCTTTCTTCGTCTCATACCAACTGGGTGAGATATAGCCATGTGGGCCGGGGAAGACGACGAGTTGATCTTTCCCGTTTGCGAAACTTTCCCAATGAGCATTGGCGCGCGCCATATGTGCGACGAGTTTCTCGCTCCCGTCTTCGCCTTCTATCAGAAACGGCAGATGGGTGACGAACGGCGCGCCGTTGACTATTCCTGTCAGGTAGCCCCAACCGGTCGCTTGGATAAAGTCGATTTGCTTTTGCCGGTCGGTGACGGCGAAGTCCTTAGGCACATACATGCCCTATCTCCTCGGGTGAAAGTTGAGCGAGGCGAACTTTTATAGTGGCGGAAGGCTCAGCCGAAGAGCCAATTCTGGTGAAATGTTTAGCCTTGCCGTTCCACCATCATTTTCTTGATCTCGGCAATGGCCTTGGCCGGGTTCAGGCCTTTCGGACAGGTCGCCGTGCAGTTCATAATAGTATGGCAGCGATAGAGGCGGAACGGATCTTCCAGATTATCGAGCCGTTCACCTTTGTGATCGTCACGACTATCCGCCAACCAACGATAAGCCTGCAGCAGAACGGCTGGGCCAAGATAGCGTTCGGAATTCCACCAATAGCTCGGGCAGCTGGTCGAGCAGGAATAGCACAGGATGCATTCGTAGAGGCCGTCGATCTTCTTGCGCTCTTCCGGTGTCTGCAGGCGCTCGCGGTCCGGTGGATTCTCGCTCGATTTAAGCCAAGGCTCGATCGAGGAGAGCTGCGCGTAGGCGTTTTTCAGATCCGGCACCAGGTCTTTCACCACTGACATATGCGGCAGTGGATGAATTGTGCAATCGCCATTACTATCGTCAATAAAACGGGTGCAGGCGAGAGTATTGATACCGTCAATATTCATCGCGCACGATCCGCATATGCCCTCCCGGCAGGAGCGCCGGAATGTCACGGAAGAATCGACTTCGTTCTTGATCTTGATCAGCGCGTCAAGAACCATCGGTCCGCAACTGTCTAGATCGACCTCAAAAGTATCTATGCTTGGGTTTTTTCCGTCGTCAGCATTCCAACGATAGATATTGAACTTCTTAACCCGGGTCGCACCATCCGGCGCTTTGTATGTCTGGCCCTTGGTGATCTTGGAATTGGCGGGCAGATTGAATTCGACCATCTATCGTATCCTTAATAAACCCGCGCCTTAGGCGGGAAGACTTGTACGTCGTTGGAGAGCGTCTGCATCACAACCGGCCGATAATCAATTTTGACTTTGCCATCATGATTGACCCATGCAAGCGTGTGTTTCATCCACTCATCATCGTTCCGATCAGGAAAGTCCTCACGGGCGTGGGCGCCCCGAGATTCTTCTCGGTTCGCTGCCGAGCTAATGGTTACCATTGATTGATCAAGCAAATTTTGAAGCTCTAACGTCTCCACGAGATCGGAGTTCCAAATCATCGTGTTGTCGGTAACCTGCAGATGGTCACGCTTGTCGATGGCGGCTTGCATTAATTCGACGCCTTCGTTCAAGACCTCACCGGTGCGGAACACAGCGCAGTTGTTCTGCATGATGCGTTGCATCTCGAGGCGAAGCGCCGCCGTCCGGACTTCGCCTTTGGCGTGACGTAACTTGTCGAGACGGTCGAGGGATTTCTGCTCGCCGCCTTCCGGTATCGGGCGCACCGCTTCGTCAGAATCTATAACTTCCGCGCAGTGCTTGGCAGCAGAGCGCCCAAAGACAACCAGATCGAGCAGGGAATTAGATCCAAGACGGTTTGCTCCATGCACCGAAACACAGGCTGCTTCCCCGATGGCCATCAAGCCTGGAACTGTAGTAGCTTCACCGTTGGTTTTATTAAGCACATCACCGTTATAATTCGTCGGAATGCCGCCCATGTTATAGTGGCAAGTCGGAATGACAGGAATGGGTTCTTTATTAACATCAACACCCGCGAATATTCGAGCCGTCTCGGAGATACCAGGAAGGCGCTCTTCGACGACAGCCGGGTCGAGATGTTCCAGATGCAGGTAAATGTGATCATTCTCACTTCCGACGCCGCGCCCTTCGATGATTTCAACAGTCATAGATCGGCTAACGACATCACGTGATGCTAAGTCCTTGGCTGATGGCGCATAGCGTTCCATAAACCGCTCGCCTTCAGAGTTGGTGAGATATCCTCCTTCGCCGCGCGACCCTTCGGTGATCAACGCACCAGATCCATAGATGCCAGTTGGATGAAACTGAACGAACTCCATGTCTTGCATGGGCAATCCAGCTCGTAGCACCATGCCGCCACCGTCGCCGGTGCAGGTATGGGCGGAAGTTGCCGAGAAATAAGCGCGACCATAACCGCCGGTCGCCAGAATTACTTTCTTGGCAGCGAAACGATGAATTGTGCCATCGTCAAGATTCCAGGCAACTACGCCGCGACAGCTCCCGTCATCGTCCATAATCAGGTCAGTTGCAAAATACTCAATGAAGAATTCTACCTGATGTTTGAGTGACTGTTGGTAGAGTGCGTGCAACATGGCATGGCCGGTGCGGTCGGCTGCGGCGCATGTGCGCTGGGCTATGCCGTCGCCATAATTCGTCGTCATGCCTCCGAATGGGCGTTGATAAATCTTGCCGTCTTCGGTGCGGCTGAAGGGCAGTCCGTAATGCTCCAACTCGATGATCGCGGGCACTGCCTCGCGGCACATATATTCTATCGAGTCTTGATCTCCGAGCCAGTCTGAACCCTTAACTGTGTCGTACATGTGCCAGCGCCAATCATCCGGCCCCATATTGCCAAGCGATGCGGAAACCCCGCCTTGGGCCGCAACTGTATGGCTGCGGGTAGGAAATACTTTACTGATGCAAGCGGTTTTCAGCCCTGCCTCAGCTAGTCCAACCGTCGCGCGAAGTCCGGCGCCACCGGCGCCAACAACTACCACGTCATAGGCATGATCGATAATAGTGTATGCTTGCACCATGATAATTTTAACCTCCAAACGCTATCTTTAATACTGCAAACCCAGCAGCGACCGCGAGCGCTAAGCTCGCAAGTTTTTGCGCCATCAGCAGAACGACTTTAGTACCTTCGCTGTGCACGTAATCTTCGATGACTACCTGCAGGCCAAGCTGCATGTGATAGAACGTGGCGCCAATCAACAGAAGCAGCATGATTGCATTGAACGGTGCTTGTACCCAGGCGATGGCGTCGCCGTGATTGGCGCCGGTCATTTTGATCATTGCAATCGCGAACCACAGGCAGAGTGGTATTAAGGCGACGGCGGTGACCCGCTGCATCCACCAGTGATGGGTACCGTTCTTGGCGGAGCCAAGACCGCGGACCCGGCCAAGCGGAGATTGAAGGCTCATCACATCGCTCCTTGAGTGCTGTATGCCGCGAACCAGGCAATCACCGACAAGGCGATGGAGGCTGCACCGACGACGTATCCGGACACTGCCGCTACGTTGAGTTCAAACCCGCTGCCGGTGTCCCAAATCAAGTGCCTAATGCCATTGCAGAGGTGATAGAACAGCGCCCAAGTCCATCCGAACAAGAGGAGCCGGCCGAACCAATGACCGATGAAGCCTTGATAGGCGGCGTATCGATCCGGTCCCTCGGCCAACGCCAAGAGCCATCCTACCAACAGGAGCGTTCCGACCGCAAGGCCGACACCAGTCGCTCTATGCAGAATTGATCCCAACATCGTCCATTGCCACCGGTAAATCTGCAGATGCGGTGACAGCGGTCTTTCGTTTGTACTCATCCGACCCTCGTCCATTCCAAGCTGCACACTAAACCAGCGTGCGTTTTGTGCCAGCGTGAATCTGGCTTAAACCTCTTTCCTGCTCTCGTCAATTGTTCCACGAATGACGAGAGTACTTGCGACGTTAGACCGCATCCTGAATCAAGTTTCGAAGACTGCTGATACAGACCCAACAAGAGTTAATACTCCGGCAGGTTCGATGCCTTTATGCCACTAGGCTGAATAAGACCCTGGCGTCGATCGCGTCCGAGGCATCGACATCTAATCCGCCTGCACCCGCGAGGCCAGTGCTCCGCGCCGGTCCAGTGCCACCAATGTTTGAACGGAACCTAGATTCAGGATCAAAGACCGGCGCTTGCTCGCGGGTGATAGAGCGCTCAAAACCTTGGGCTTCGGCGTCCCTCTGTTTCTGTTTTGTTTGCGATTTTTTAACTTCTTCGTTCTCTTGCTCGCGAATTTCTTGACGTGCCTGTAATATCTTGCGATCCGCTTCCGCTGCAACACGGCGATCCTGCGATGACGGTTCATGTGGCGCCAATGCCGCTCGTTTTACTTGCCGCATCTTGCGGAGAGTTGCTTGCGGATTGCCGGGAATTACGGAGGTGTCGATCGAGACCTCGCCAGCAACTGCATAAAACCTCCCGTCTGGTCCTCTAGTGAATTGGAGGCGCGGCGCGCCCGCGTAGGGTCCCCCTGCAGAAGCGTGGGCCTGTTCGTGCGCGCGCACTTCCGCATCGCGACGTTTCAGTTCCTCGACCTTTTGGCGTTCTTCCTCCGTCAGTCCGTCAGGTCCTTTTTCGTCCTCTTTACCAACCAGTTTCGATCCTTCGGCTTTGGCTTTCTCGATGGAGCCTTTCGGTTCCTCTTCTTCCGTCACCTCACTAATCTTTTTCGCAGCCTCTTGGCTGCCAGTGACGTCGCCTGGATTAAGTGGAGCGTTCAGCGCTGCATTGGGGCTGATCCGGTCTTCCAATTCAAGGGGTGATTGTTCGTTCGGATCGACCGTTTCTAAGACTTGCGTGCTGGTAACATTCTCAACGCTGAGCGGAGCTGTTAGTGCTTCAAGTAAATTAGAATTCTTGGACTCAGAAAGGCCAATTTCGGTAGCCGTTGAAGATGGCTCGACGGCGCGCGTGGACAAGCTGTCCCGCACGCTCGAGCGTGTTGCCGATAGGACGGCACTTCCCGCCGTCACGACCGGAGTCGATATACCGTCTGCAATCAACTCAGTTACCTCATCCACGGTCGAGCCCGATTTCGGGGTCAACCGTTTCCATACTTGTTTTCCCTGGTAAAACTTCCTCCAGGCCCTACCAGGGTCGCTCACGTCATGAAGTTAGCGGGAAACGGGTCAGAGAGTCAAAGGGCTTCGCGCTTTATTCCCTCGGCGACCTCATGGAACGCATCGCGTATTTCTTCATAGGCATTGCGTTTAAATTCAATGGTCTGCGCCGCAATGTTTTGTAAATCTGCCCATTTCCAATCACGAAACTCTGGGTGTTTGGTCGCAATATTGATTTCGTCGTCACCGCCGAGAAAGCGGAAGGCGAACCAACGCTGCATTTGCCCTTGATACCGGCCTTTCCAAGCGGTTTGCGCTAATTTAGGCGGCAAGCGGTAATGCACCCAGTCAGGGTGTTCGGCGACGATCTCGGCATTTCTCGTGCCGATTTCTTCTTCCATTTCGCGAAAAGCGGCCTCGCACGGTTCTTCTCCCTCGTCGATTCCCCCTTGCGGCATTTGCCAATGATCACCGGAAATGTCGTTGCGAGCGCCAACGAAGACTTTTCCCTGCGCATTGAGCAAGAGGATACCCACGCAGGGGCGAAATGGTCGGTCGTCTTCTGTCATGTCATCCAGATTTCGGTTTGTCCGTCTTGGCAACCCTAATTACCGAAGACAGCGGTGCAAGCACCACTTTCTTGGCATCGAGCCGGCTGATCCATCGTTTTAAGCGCAACATTGTGATCGGGAACGGTCGGACGATCGCGACCGCCCGTCTATTCTTCATTGCCAGTTCGGTCAGTTTGGTCAATTGACGATCGATGTATCCGCGGTTCGGTTCGGCATCTGGCGCGACGTCGACAACCGTGTAGGCCAACCCGACTTCTTGCGCCATGGGCGCTATGACCGAGAATTCTGAAGCCCGGGTATCCAGCATCAATAGGCCGCGGTTCTTCAGCTGCTGGAGGATCGGTTTCAGCGCATTTTTCTCAGCCGAGAAGCGCGATCCCATAAAATTGAAGACGCCGACATAGCCGGTAGCCCGGCTGAGGGTCCAATTCAGTCGCTTGATATTTTCGTCAGCGGAATTGGCGAGCATCAGGCCGTTCGGTCCCGGGTCGTTACGGGGATAGTCGCTGGGCTCCATGGGCAGGCCAATAAGCACTTCATGGCCGTTATCGCGCGCTTGCTGCACCCAATCATCGAGACTGCGGGCGTAAGGCGCGAAGCCGAGCGTGACCGATGCCGGAAGTTCTGTAATGGCTTGTTTCGTCTGTTGCGGAGCAAGTCCCAGATGCGTCACAACCAACGCGATTCGCGACCGCTCGTCGGCCTTATTGAAGGGACGGCCATAGACGCGCCAAGGTTGGTGGCCTTTCTCACCGATTTTCGGTAATGGTCCTTGGTCGGTTTCTTCGACCAATGCCAGGTCGGGATGCGGATGCAAGGGTTGGCCGACGTCAGGCGTAACCGAATCACTTGGTGTTGGGCCCTCCGCTTTCGCCGCTTCTTCAGGTTCCCCAAGTTTTGTTTTGCTAAGGACTTTCGAGAGGCTTGCTTTTGAGTCTTCATTGCTGATGTCCGGTGCCTCTTCACTCGTCGGTTCGGATTCCGGAGGCGCTATCGATGCCACTTCTCGGGATGCAGGTTTGACGAGGCGTTTCTTTGGTTTGATTTTGATGGTGATTTGCGGACGTTGATCCTTCAACTCGTCCATGATGCTGTCGGATGCAAGCCATAGATAAGCGACTAATCCGCCCATAATCGCCACCGCGCTGCCCCAACCGGCCATGAGCAAAATCCATGGCAATCGAGGATTGGAGTCGCGAGGCGCCGTATACAAGTCTTCTTCGTCGTCGTCGAAATCATCGAGGACGGGGCGTTCGTTACGCTTATTTAAAAATGGAAGCTTCAGGAGTTGCCGTCCCTAGTTCACCATACGGTTGCGGTAAAGCGCTAGTCCGCGCAACAGATCGAGCGCGCGCGCCAATTGATAATCGACCGGCTTCGGCTTTTTCTTAACGCTGTCGGCCTCGGTTTTCTTGTCTGCGCCTTTTTCCTCGCCGTCTTTGGTCTTTGAATCGGACTTTCCCGATTGGTTGTTGTCCAAGGCACCGCGCAAATCCGCCTCATGGCGTCCGCGCCGCGCCGCACCCTCCAAGGGCTCGATCTTCGCTTGAGCAACTTCGATGTCTGGGTCGATGCCACGCGCTTGGATGGAGGTGCCAGAAGGGGTGTAGTAGCGCTGCGTCGTGAGTTTGATGGCACCGTTACGGCCAAGTGGAATGATCGTCTGCACGGATCCCTTGCCAAAAGACCGCTTACCCAGGATGACTGCGCGGCGATGATCCTGCAGTGCACCAGCGACAATTTCCGATGCTGATGCTGAGCCGCCATTAATCAACACGACGATCGGTAACCCGTTCGTGACATCTCCGGGTGTCGCGTGAAAGCGTTGCGCGTTCTCTTGCACGCGGCCCCGCGTCGAGACAATCTCACCCTCTTCGAGGAATGCGTCGGAGACCATGACTGCCTGATCTAGCAGGCCCCCCGGATTGTTGCGCAGATCAAGGACGAATCCTGCCAGCTTATCGCCGACCTCGACCTTGATCTTTGCGACTGCCTTATTGAGGCCGCTCTCCGTCTGTTGGCTAAAACTGGTGATCCGGACATAGCCGACATTGCCTTCTGTGCGGCTGCGCACGGAGCGGATGCGAATCTTATCGCGGGTAATCGTAACGTCGAAGCTCTTGGCGGCGCGCCGGATCGTTAGCTTGATGTCGCTGCTGATCGGCCCGCGCATACGTTCGACCGCTTGGGCGAGCGTCAGTCCTTGGACGTGGTCCCCATCCAGATGGGTGATCAAGTCGCCAGCCTTGATACCGGCACGATCAGCTGGAGTTTCGTCAATCGGTGAGACGACTTTGACATAACCGCCTTCCATCGTGACTTCGATTCCCAGGCCGCCGAATTCGCCCTTCGTCTGGACCTGCATGTCACGGAAGTTCTTCTTATTCATAAAAGCCGAATGCGGGTCGAGGTCGGTGAGCATGCCGCGCACCGCCGATTCGATCAATTCCTCGTCCGAGACTTCCTCGACATAGTCCGATCGGACTCGCTCGAAAACATCGCCGAAGAGGTTAAGTAGTCGGTAGGTGTCTTCGTTCTTTTGTTTGGACGTCTCGTCCTGGGCCGACGCGACCGAAAAATCAAACGCGGTGAGGGCAGCGGCAACTGCCAGCATTAGGGTTTTTTTCATCCGTTTATCTTACCTTTTTCAGTGGCGAGCCAGGGATTAGGATTCACCGCCCGGCCGTTTCGGCGCAGTTCCATATAAAGCGATTGCTTGCCGGACCGTGACAGTGCCATTAATCCGACGGGTTCTCCCGCCAGAAGCCATTGTCCGACGGTTCCTTCAACAAGGGCCATGCCCGCTAGCAGGCTATGATATCCCTCGCCATGTTCTATGATCAAGAGGTGGCCATATCTTCTAAACGGGCCTGAAAAAACAATTTGCCCATTGAACGGGGAGACAACCTGGGCCCCGGGCTGTGTCTCTATGGCCAAACCCTTCCGGCGCTGCCCCTTGCTTAAAAGGCCACCATACTTGCCGGTGACGGTGCCGATAACCGGATAGGTCAGTTTCCCCCGAGCGGCCGAGATGGAGTCTATTTCGAACGGTGGCAAGGCCGTCAACGCGTCGGGCGGCTCGAGACGACGGGGCTGGGTGTTGTCCGGTACTGCAGGAAATTGGCCAGTGGACCG